>CAZWPZ010000151.1:0-4993 GCA_964636005.1 uncultured Eudoraea sp. | reverse complement strand
AACTTTTTGGTTACTTCGTGGGCCTCCAGTATATTATTCATTTAAACGTAAATTTTGAACCTCAACACTGGTTGTTCCAGATCTCGTAGAGGCGAATTGAGATTCAAGATAGCTACACAAGAATTGCTTATACATACCTTTCAAAGATAGATAATTGACCTTATATCTATTAAATTTTACAGCGTTTTGTAAGGTATTGAAGTTAGCACCGAATAATCTAACAAGAAAATATACCCAAAACTGCTATTTGGATTAGTAAAACTGTTATTAGAGCGAGGAAAAAGCTCTAAAAAACAAAACCCACCCTCAATAGGATTGAGGATGGGAAAAAAATTGCTATGAAAAAGAAAATTAATATCGGTTTCCCAATATTGCTTCAAATATACGTTTTTTATTTAAAAAGAAAAGTATAATTCGTTAAGAGAACATATCCTTTACCTTTTCAAAGAAAGATTTATCCGTTTTTTCCGGTTTAGGTTCAAAATTCTCAGAATCTTGCATTTTTTCAAAAAACTCTCTTTGTTCTTTATTCAGTTCTTTTGGTGTCCATACATTAACATGTACCAATAGGTCTCCAGCTCCATATCCGTTTAGGCTGGTAATCCCTTTCCCTCTGAGACGAAGAATTTTTCCAGACTGGATTCCAGACTCTAGTTTGATCCTAACCTGACCGGTCACGGTGTCGATTTCCTTGGAAGTCCCTAAAACAGCATCCGAAATGCTAATATATAAGTCGTAGTGAAGATTGTCTCCTTCTCGTTTTAATGTAGGATGATCTTTTGTTTCTATGGCCACTAGTAAGTCGCCCGGGATACCATTGCCAGGAGCTTCGTTCCCTTTGGAGGAAACCTTTAATTGCATTCCTTTTTCTACACCTGCAGGTATTTTTATGGTAACCGTTTCCTCTTCCACTTTTAATCCTTGTGCGTCGGCACCAGCCGGTTTTTTATCGATAATCTGGCCTGTTCCACCACAATTACTACAAGCAGCAGAGGTTTGCATTCTACCAAGAATGGTATTGGTAATTTTTGTTACTTGCCCGGTACCATTACAAGTTGGACAAGTCTTGTAGGTTACACCAGCAACTTTCTTCTTTCTTTTAACCTTTACCTTTTTTTCTACGCCATTGGCGACTTCCTCCAGACTAAGCACTACTCTTATTCTCAGATTACTGCCTTTTACCCTTCTTTGGCCACCGCCGCCAAAGCCGCCACCAAAGCCACTAAATCCCCCACCAAAAGCACTGCCAAAAATATCGCCAAACTGACTAAAGATATCATCCATGTTCATCCCGCCTCCGCCAAAGCCACCACCTTCGAAGGCAGCGTGACCAAATTGATCATATCTGGCTTTCTTGTCGGGGTCACTAAGCACTTCATATGCTTCCGCAGCTGCTTTAAACATCTCCTCGGCCTTACTATCACCAGGGTTTTTGTCCGGATGATATTCAATGGCTTTTTTTCGGTATGCTTTTTTAATTTCCGCTGCTGTTGCTCCTTTGGAAATTCCCAGTACTTCGTAGTAATCCTGCTTCATCTGTAACTTACTTGTTTAATTACCAACAACCACCTTTGGATGTCTAATTATTTTATCCCCAAGCTTAAAACCTTTTTCAACAACATCGATAATTTTACCTTTCAACTTTTTATTCGGAGCAGGTATTTGTGTTATGGCATCGTGAACTTCTGCATCAAAGGCATCTCCGGATTCTACTTCAATCTCCTGTAATCCTTTACCCTTTAAGGTCTCCTTAAATTTATTGCTTATTAAATCAACTCCTTTATAAAGGTCTTTATCTGCAGATTTCGAAATCTCATTCAAAGCTCTATCAAAGTCATCCATTATAGGCAACATCGCTACCATTATCTCCTGCCCGGCTGTTTTAAAAAGATCCATCCGTTCCTTAGATGTTCTTTTTTTATAGTTCTCAAATTCAGCAAAGAGTCTCAAGAATTTATCTTTTTCTTTCGCCAAATCTTCTTCTAACTTTTCCGTTATTGACTGTTCGGATACTTCCTCTTCCGTGTCATTCGAACTTTGCAAATCTTTTACATCATTTAATCCTTGATTCTCTTCCAAGGACTTTTCCACTTCTTCCATATTTTCCTTAGTACTCATAATTACTTTTCTTTACTCTTTGAAATACTAGTTGGCAAAAGTACTGCCAATTCTTTAAAAATGTCAAAATGTCACAAAAAAAAACACCTCTTAAAAAGAGGCGTTTCTAACTTTGTTCATGACTTAAACAAATTCCTTGATATCGATTTTTGTTTTCATATCGGTCCTAAAACCATCATCAAACAGTTCCTCATAGGCTTTACAAATATTGCTATATTCAAAATAGAAGCCTTTTTTCTCAATTTTACCCGAACTTACTCTCTGACTTGCCAAGAGTAAATAGGACATCTCACCTAAGAGCGTTTTAAGCAGAAAACCAGGAACATTGGGCAGTATAAGCGGTTTTTTGAGAACCTTTGCCAGTTCCTTAACCATTTTGGTATTAGTTACAGGGTTGGGGGCAACCCCGTTGTAAATCCCCTCTACTTCATTTTTCATGAGATACAAGAACATTCTTGCCAAGTCATTTATATGAATCCAGGACTGCCATTGATTCCCTGATCCAAAAGCCGCACCTACATACGAACTAATAGTCTTTTTTAGCTTGGGAAGAGCACCGCCATCGGTGGCACATACCAACCCAATTCTAATTATGGAAACCTTAGTTTGGAGCTTTTGAAAGTTCATTGCTTCATTTTCCCATGCTTTTGTTACATCTCCAAGAAAACTAGAATCTACCTCCTCGGTCGTTTCTGTGTAAAAGTTGGATAGCGAATTTGGATATATGCCTATTGCTGAAGCCGAAATAAGATGCATCTTGGCCGGATTTTCCAAGTTGGCTATAGCAGAATAAAGCGTTTTAAGGCTATTAATTCTGCTCTTGAGAATTAACTCTTTATTCTTTTTAGTCCATCGCTGAGCGATAGTAGCACCTGCCAAATTAATGATCGTGGAGACTCCCTTAAGACAGTCCTTATCGATAGTATTATTAGATGGATCCCAATAGAATCCATTATAGTTTGCTGTAGCTTTTATTTTATTCTTAGAAGTAGTAAGGTAGTTTACCGAATAACCTTTCTTCAAGAGCAAGGCCGTTATGGCACTACCAACCAATCCTGTTGCACCGGTAATTAAAACTTTCATCACATTTTTTTTTGTAAAAGTAATAGTTTTACACTCCAGTAGCAGTAGCTTTAATTTCGATTTAACAAATATCTTCCAAATTAGGCTTAATCGCTCGTAACATCTCTCTTTTCCCAGGAGGCCCGGGTAATTTCTCAACCTTAAAACCACAATCGATCATGGTCCGTCTAACACTACCCTTGGAGGAGTAGGTTACCAAAATACCATTCGGCTTCATTGCCTTAAATATTTTAGATAATAAGTCCATCGACCACAATTCCGGTTGTACCCTCGGTCCAAAGGCGTCGTAATAAACGAGGTCATAGGTATCCTCCATATCCACATCCCTAAAATCTTGGAGTTTTTTTACAAATAAAAAGGTATTCGACAGTCGCATTGGCGTGTTCCAGGAACAGGAATGCATTTGTCGGTAAACTTCTTCTACTTTTTTATCATTAAAATCACCAGTATAGTCTAATTCATCCACTTCCTCAATCGAAACGGGATAGGCCTCCAGGGTAGTATATTCTACTTTTTTATTTAACGCATTAGCTTCGAGAAAGGTCAAAATTGCGTTCAAACCTGTTCCAAACCCCAGTTCTAAAATAGAGATACGAGGACTGGAAACTTTCTTTAATCCTGCATTTAAATATACATGCTTCGCTTCTTGTAACGCCCCGTGTGTAGAGTGATAGGATTCCTTCCACTCTTCCAAGTGAATGGTTTTAGAACCATCTTTTGTTATGATTATTTTTCTTTTCAACTAGTCTAAAAAAACGACACCATCAGCGACGAATTCATTAATCGTTTTCGGACGCTTTATCGCCTCTATATCGATTGGATCTTTGGAGGCATCCAAGGCGTAATGACGTTGTTCCTCTACGTCTATTTCCCGCCGATATCCCTTTCCTTGAACTACGGCAATCTTGTTTTCAGAATCGGTAGGCACAAAAAAACCGTAGTCCTTAAAACAAATCCTTAGGGTTTGCTCCTTGGGAAGCTGCATTTCCATCCAACAACCCTTTGCCTTACATACCGAGGTAATTTTACCTTTGAGCTTAAGCTCAAGAGTATCCTTCGAGCCTAATTGGGAAAATAGTTGAACTACCTCCTCTGCAGTTTTAATCTCCGAAAGGCCAATTTCTTCTCCATAAAAGGTGTAGGAGTTACTTGATGACTCCTTCTTCGCCACTGCTTCTTCAGCATTTTTATCCTTGCAGTTGCAAAGCATTAATAATAATACAAGCAAAACGTTAAAAGATTTCATTATCCTCAAAATTGTATTAGTATATGCAAAGCTGGGGATTTTTGCTCAAAAAAAGAAGGTCGAGAATACGAATATTGCTTACTTTTATCTATTAAATAAAGGAGAAATGGAAACAACCACTAAAAACTTGATTGTTGAGAAAGCCAAATCATCTAAAATTGCAAAGGTAGATTTTAACCAACTACCTTTTGGCGCTTATTTTACAGATCATATGCTGGTTTGTGACTACCGAAACGGTCAATGGGAAACCCCTAAAATTACACCTTACCAACCATTAATGATGGCACCTTCTTCTCGTGTCTTCCATTACGGACAAGCAGTTTTTGAAGGTATGAAGGCCTATAGAGATGATGATGGTGGTGTCTGGCTATTTCGCCCAGATGAAAATTTTAAACGGATCAACCGCTCTAGCGTCCGATTGGCTATGCCTGAATTTCCTGAAAACTATTTTTATGACGGGCTAAAAAAACTATTAGAATTAGACGAGGCCTGGATAAAACCGGGAGTTGGGAATTCTTTATATATAAGACCTTTTGTTATTGCCAC
>CAZWPZ010000150.1:0-3209 GCA_964636005.1 uncultured Eudoraea sp. | reverse complement strand
CACTGCTCTATGCTTAAAGCAAATTTAATCTATGATGCCAAGGCTATTCTTGGAGAAGGGCCTGTTTGGGATTCCGAATTGAATTTACTTTATTGGGTAGATATTGAGGCTTGCAGGCTTCATGCGCATCATCCTGAGACTGACCAGAACAACTATTGGCAATTCGATGAGATGCTGGGAGCAGCTGTTCTCACAAATCAAAAGAAATTGCTTTTAGCCTTGGAAAAGGGGTTGGCCCTATTTGATACCTCAACTGGAAAGTTAGAGAAACTCGGCGTATTGGAAAATTCGGATGAAAAACTTCGATTCAATGACGGAAAGTGCGATTTAAACGGGAACTTTTGGATAGGTACAATGCACAAAGAATTGGCCTTAAACTACGGAAACTTATATAAAGTTAATAATTCCTTGGGGGTTAGTAGAGAGATAGAAGGAACTACTATTTCAAACGGTATGGCGTGGTCTGCAGACAAAAGAACCTTCTATTATATTGATACGCACAATTACGAAGTATGGGAATATGATTTCGACCCACAAACGTCTACAATAAGTAACCAAAGGGTTGCCTTCAGCATTCCAAAAAGTTCAGGTGGTCCGGATGGTATGTGCATAGACCTTGAAGGGTGCCTATGGATAGCGCATTGGGGGGACAATTGTGTGAGAAGATGGAATCCTAAAGACGGTTCTGTTACTCATAAGGTTGAAGTAGATGCGCCACATGTTACCTCTTGTTGCTTTGGCGGTCCTGAACTAAAAACTCTTTATATCACAACTGCCCGAAGTGGGATGAATGATACATCCATCGAAAAATTTCCTATGAGCGGGGGACTGTTTAGCTACGAAGCAGAAATAGGTGGGGCCGCTTCTAATTCTTTTAAAAAAGGTACTAATGCTAACAGGTATTAAAGATAAAGTAGCCATTGTTACGGGAGCAGGAACAGGAATTGGTTTTGCCATTGTAGAGTTGCTCTTGCGCAATAAGGCCAAAGTTGTGCTAAACGAAATTGACACAGAAACAATAAATGCTGCATACGAAAAATTGAATTCAGAATTTCCAAACCAATGTGTCCTTCAAGCCGGTGATGCCGGGAAAATTGAAATTGTTGATAAACTTATTTCTACAGCATTAGATAGTTTTGGAACTATAGATTTTGTCATTCCAAATGCGGGGATTACCCTGTTTGGGGATTTCTTTAAATTCAAACCAGAAGATTTTCAGAAAGTGATTCAATTAAACCTTCAGGGAGCATTTTTCCTGGTCCAAAAGGCGAGTAAAGTAATGATCGAGCAAAACAAAGGAGGTCGGGTTGTTCTTATGTCGTCTATTACCGGTATTAAGGGTTATCCGGATCTTACTTGTTACTCCATGACCAAGGCAGCGCTTAGAATGATGACCAAAAGCCTTGTTTTAGTATTGGGCCCCCATGAAATAACCATAAACTGTATTGCCCCGGGAGCAACCCTGACCGAAAGAACCCAAGACGAGGAACCGGACTATGCCGGCGTTTGGGCAAAACTAATTCCCAGAGGTAAAGTGGGAACCCCTAACGATATGGCCCAAACCTGCCTTTTCTTACTTTCTAAGGAAGCCTGTCATATAAACGGACAAACCATTGTTGTAGATGGAGGTTGGACTGCAATCGGAAGGTATCCAAACGACTTGCCGTCTTAATTATCGGGCCTCATGGACTGGTATTCTTCTAAAAAAAGGTTTTAAGAGCAATACCTCTTGCCCTGAAGAAACAAGGTTTTCTTCGTGAAGTATTACATTTATATGGGGTAAGTTGTAGTTTGGTTAAATAGGCTAGTTTAGAATTAACAGGTTGTTTTTAAGTTGCAGATGAGGTATTCAAAGGAATTCATATTCACCATTGACAAAGAACTAAATACGCAGGTACATAGAATAATAAAACACAGCGGTGGGCATAACCTACAGAACGTTGTTGTAATAACATCGCGGCGCAAATTATTCTGTAAGATTTCTTTTGAGAAAACGTCCAATGGTATGCTCCAAAGCGAGAAAGAGGGGCTTGAGGCAATCAAAAAGAGCGGGGCCATAAAGACTCCCGAAATTATTGGCCTTTATCAGAATTCTTATATGTCCTTTTTAGTATTAGAATACATTGAGGCTATGAGACCTAAGCCCCAGGACTGGCGTATTTGTGGAAGCCAACTCGCTCATTTGCATAATACTATTTCCTCCCCAACCTTTGGTTGGTCCAAAGACAATTATATAGGAGCTCTCGCTCAAGTAAATTCCCTGGATAAAAATTGGTCTTCTTTTTTTGGGCGCTATCGTTTAGTGCCACAAATCGAATTGGCCCTTTCAACGCAAAAACTCTCTAATTCTATGATTCCCTCTGAAGATAAAATTCTGGGTGTTTTATCTAATTTATTGAGTTGTGAAAAACCATCCCTACTACATGGCGACCTATGGTCTGGAAATGTTCTTTTCGATAGCCAAGGTATTCCATGGTTAATTGACCCGTCTCTCTATTATGGAGATCCGGCAGTAGATATAGCAATGACCAAACTCTTTGGGGGCTTTGATCCTAACTTTTATTTAGCGTATTATGATTCCGGAGCCATACAAAAACCCAATACTGCTACCATAGAACTATACCAACTATATTACCTTCTGGTTCATCTAAATCTCTTTGGTAAATCGTACTACGCCTCCGTAGCTGAGCTCCTAAAAAAGTATTTTCACTAAATCAGAGTACTATATGAACAAATTATATTGGCATCTAAGATTCTGGTTTTTTATTTTAGACCATTATTTTATTCCTATGAGACTCTCTAGCAAATTCCCGTTTATTGCATTCCTTCTGCTTGCTGTTTTTATTTCATGTACTGATACCAAAGAAACTACTGCTATAAAACAAAACTATAAAACCTGGACCTCCTACCTTGGTGGCCCGGATAGAAATCATTATTCCGAACTGTCTCAGATTACAAAAGACAATGTTCACGACTTAAAAGTTGCCTGGGAATACAATGCTCCGGACTATGGTCAGATGCAAATGAACCCCATAGTGGTAGATAGCGTCCTTTATGGGGTAACTGCGGCTTTAAGAGTGTTTGCGGTAAACGCGGAAACAGGAGAAGAAATATGGCGTTATGGCGACTCCTTAAAGGTTTGGCATTCCACCAGTAGAGGCGTCTCTTATTGGGAAGAAGGAGAAGATAAACGCATCCTTTTTACTAGA
>CAZWPZ010000149.1:0-17362 GCA_964636005.1 uncultured Eudoraea sp. | reverse complement strand
GGTTTTGACGAAAAGCTGCTGTCCTGGTTTACCTATAGTATCAAAGAAGATAAAATGGTTTACCTTACTAAAGATCAAATTTTTATGGACGAACTTAACGACACTCCTAGTCCGCCTGAGGCTTATGGAAGGGCTGGTTGGTTAAAAGAAGACGAGGCGATCATTTTATACGATCGATATGATTTATGGTTGTTCGATCCAGAATCAGGATCCTCTGAAAGACTAACCAAGGGAAGAGAAGAAAAAACGGTCTACCGATACATAGCCTTGGACCCTGAAAAAGAATACTTAGAACCCAGCACTAAGTGGCTTCTGAGTTCCTTTAACGAAATAGATAAGAGTGCCGGTTTTGCCAGCTATAATCTTAAGGATAAACAGCTCAAGATCCTCCAACATGGAGACTACAGGTATTCCAAACCTGTTAAGGCTCTACTGTCTGACAAAATTCTATACACCAAAGAGTCCTTTACCGAATTCCCCAATTTATATATCAGTAAGCTCGACCTAAAGAATAGTTTACAAATATCAAATGCCAATCCGCAACAAGAAGAGTTCAATTGGGGCACTATAGAATTGGTACATTGGAATTCCTTAGACGGAGAAGAACTTACTGGAATGTTGGTAAAGCCAGAGAACTTCGATCCCAAAAAGAAGTATCCTATGATCGTTAACTTTTACGAAAAAAGTTCGGACAGATTACACTATCATAGAAATCCATACCCCGGCCGATCTACCATAAATTACAGCTTTTATGCAAGTAGGGGGTACTTAATTTTCAATCCGGATGTGACCTACAGAATTGGATATCCCGGGGAGAGTGCCTATAACTGTGTTATTCCAGGGGTAACATCGTTAATCGAAAAAGGATTTGTTGATCCTGGGCGAATTGGTGTACAAGGCCACAGTTGGGGAGGGTTCCAAATAGCGCATTTGGTTACCAAAACAGATATTTTTAAAGCTGCAGAAGCTGGAGCACCAGTACCCAATATGATTAGTGCCTATGGCGGAATACGTTGGTGGTCAGGATTGAGCCGGCAATTTCAGTACGAACATACACAGAGCAGGATAGGGGGTACGCCCTGGGAATATCCTATGCGTTATATTGAAAATTCGCCAATTTTTAATATCGATAAGATCAATACACCTTTACTTATCATGCACAATGATGCGGATGGACATGTACCTTGGTACCAAGGGATTGAGTTTTTTGTAAGCCTGAGAAGATTGGGTAAGCCTTCATGGTTTTTAAACTACAATGATGAACCACATTGGCCCCTGAAGTTACAGAATAGAAAAGATTTCAACATCCGACTGGCACAATTCTTTGATCACTATCTTAAAGATGCCCCCAAACCATCCTGGATGATTAGAGGTGTGCCTGCTATGGAAAAAGGAATCCGTCAAGGGTATGAATTACAGGAAGAGAAGTAAAGAGATCTATATTCAAACCGTTTTCTAGGCTAGAATACTTTCATGTCCTGAGTCTTTAACAAAGAGACAGGACCCCTTAACTTTCTCCCTTATTTCTTGAATAAAATCGAATTCTAATTGATCATCCATACCAAAAATATTCAGGTCTGCTGATGGTACTATTGTAAGAACTTCCCTAAAACTGCCAATTTTTACTTCCATCAAGGTGTTTGGCAGTCGGGCCAAATTAATCAAAGAATCCAAAAATGCGATTGCTTCCTGCTCGTCTTCAGCCTTCTCTATCGCCATAATCAGACGTATCTTGGCATTCCAATTGGTCTTTAACTTATAAGCAATCAGGGTGGATAGGTCTAAATTGCCGATATCCCATCCGAGAGTCCAGTTACCGCGTCGGTCACTAACCCATACATTGATTATGTTACGTTCGCCCAACAAGGCGGTGGCATGTGAGGCAAATAACAGTACTCCGATTTCTAACCGAATACACTCTGTAATTACAGGTCTTATTTCCGTATCATAATCGTCATGATCTTGTAAATTTAGAAATACAATATTCGGACGAAAAAATGCGCCTTTTAGAGCCTGATTACTATAATTCACACCAAGGGAAAAATTATCGGTATTTATGACGGTCCATGAAGAAAAGACCCCTTTTAGTCTAAATGCTTCGGCCATGGAAGCCAATTGCTCACTTAAATTTGTCACCCTCTCTACTGGTTCAATTCCGAGTAATTTAATGGATCCTTTAGGCTTGGCTATATTTTTTAAAAATTGAAAATTTCCCTTCGCTCCAGCAAGGTCCCGTATGGGAACCATAAGATTTGGTTTCCAGGCTCTTTGTTGCATGGACTTCATACCCCATGTATGCTTCGCAGCCCATTCCGCGAAGGAGACAAATAAACCGGACCTTACATCTTCAAAAGGTGTTTCAATTTGCTGTCTGGAAAGAAACCAATATACCAAAAAGACAATGCTTATTGTAACCAAACTGATGGTAGGGTTAATGATAAACATAGCCAGAACTGAAGAGGACAAACCCAGCCAGGGAATCCATTTTTTTACTTTAAAAACTGGTCTGTAGCTAATGAGTCCTAAATTCTGTTCAATTATTACGACAATGTTAATCATGGCGTAGGTAATGAGAAAGAACAAAGTAACTAGGGGAGCCACCGCATTCAAATCGCGTAGAAGCATGGTCAAAAATATCATGATGCCTGTTACGAGCATGGCATTTCTCGGTTGCCCATTGGCACTCTGACCTTCTAAAAATGTACTATAAGGTAAAACTCTATGTTGTCCCATTGCAAAAAGTATTCTGGAAGACCCTACCAGAGAGGCAAGGGCCGAAGAAAAGGTAGCACCTAATATACCTGCAATTATTAAGGGACCATAAAAAGCCTTGTCTACTATTATATTATAATTGGACAATAAATCTTCTTCAGCCACCGATCGGGCAAGCCAAAAAGCCAATGCCATATAAATAAAAAAGCTAACGCCAATTGCCCAAAGCGTTCCCAATGGAATACTTCGTTTAGGATTCTTCAGCTCTCCAGACATATTCGCGCCTGCCATTATTCCTGTAGACGCCGGAAAAAACACAGCAAAAACGATCCAAAAACTAGATCCTCCAAAGCTATTCTCTACCGACCCCTTAAAACTGCCCCATTTGACTGCTTCTTCAATCGGTATTGTCATGGATCCATAGAAGGCAGATAGTGCTATGGATACAAGAGAAAGCACAATAACAATCATAATAAGAAACTGCGTTTTAATGGCAAGATCAGCGCTTATATAGGCAATAGTAATGAGTACAATAAATACTATTAGGTCTATTAAAAAGGCATCGTGGGTTGGAAAAATAAATAGCCATCCTTCTCTGAAACCAAAAATATACATGGTAACCGCCAAACCCTGAGAAACGAATCTCGGTATCCCTAAGCTACCTCCAACCTCCAAACCTAAAGACTGGGAAATAATGGCATATGCACCTCCTGCTCCGATTCTAATATTAGTAGTAATTGCAGACATGGACAATGCTGTAGTTAAGGTAATCATGAAAGAAATCAGGATAATTAACCAAGCTCCGAGTAAACCTGCGTTACCCACAACCCAGCCCATTCGCAGGTACATAATAACACCCAGTATGGTTAATATAGTAGGCGTGAATACGCCCGCAAATGTTCCAAACTTTTTCCCGCCTTGTCTTTCTGAACTCATAATTTTAGCAGTAACTGCATAAAAGATAAGTATAAAGATAGTTTTATCACTGATTCTTGTTCTGAAATATAAACTGCGTTCAAAAGAATACGACTTTGATATGAGTTTTCGCAAAGAAAAAGGGGGGCTTCGGAAAGTTTTTAGAAGCTCTCATCCTAAAGAAGTTGTCATAAAATAAAGAATAAGGTTACTTAAATACTTAACTAAAACTAATCACTAACATGAAAAACAGTATAACCACATTAATTCTATTGTTACTAATGACAATAGGATATTCTCAGAAAAAAAATAATGGCAAAGTATATGACGAACACCCGGCAATCGACGTCGTAAATGAAATGTTAGCCGCTTTTGTTGCAGGAGACGCAGATAAGGTAGCTAGTTATTTATCCGATGATTTTAAAGCCTATAATGGATCAAACGGAAGAGTAGACCATAAAGGTTCCGACAAGGATGATATGATTGAAAGTGTTGCCTTTTGGCAAGAAAATACCAAGTACTTGTCTATGGAGCCAACTGGTGAAGCCTATCCCGATGCCATTGAATATAAAAATGGACAAGTGTGGGTTCAAACCTGGAATACGGTCAAAGGAATGCATAAGAAAACAGGAGTTAAACTAGACATGCCATTCCACAGGCTTATAGCTATGGATGAGGACAACAAAATTAAAACGATGTTTAGCTATTATGACGAAAGCGTATATAGAGAGATTGGCAACAGTCTAACGGATAGAAAAAATGGTATCATTTATAACCACCATGACAATATTAATACCATACGTAAGGTAATGGTTGCTTTTGAAAATATGGACTTTGACACCGCTTATTCTTACTTTAGTGATGATGCTGTTTTTATGTCCTTGGAAACAGGAAATGAGCGAATGAATATGGATCAAATTAAGGAAAGAAACAAGGGGATATGGGAAACGTATACCGTACAATTTGATGTGCAGGGTTATCCAGACTATCTGGAATACGACCTTGGAAATACACGGGTAGTACAATCGTGGTGGACCGCCAGATTAACCCGAAAATCGGATGGTGAAAAATTCGATGTCCCTGTCTTTTACCTGCACGATTTTGATGAAGATGGTAAAATCGTTCGATCAAGTTCGTATTATAGTACCAAGGTTCTGGATTCGAAATAACGGACTAGTTTTTCTAAAATTTATCGGTAAAGAGCGCTATCAAAGCGCTCTTTTCTATTTTACAAAAATGAGGTAGTACATCGATAATCACAAAGTTAACTATCTGACTTTGTGTATTATAAATAAATTTCAAACCCGTTATACTAATTTGCATTACATCGAAAAATAATCGAATCGTACTAATTTTTCATTAATAATTCTGAAATTTGACCCTGTAAGGTTGGCGACAACAGCCTGCCTACAAGACATAATATAGCGGTTCCCCCATTGATGCTATAAGACAAAAAATGTAATCACCACCCATAGGCGGTTACTAGTAAAATGGCGGGACAAAGTTTAGTTTTTGATTTGGTTCCTATGCCATAAGGAACGTGGTGTTAAGCCTCAAAGCAGGATATTTGTATCCTGCTTTTTTTATGAACCAACTTTGCAGTTTTATCTATCTTTAGTCTATACAAAAGCAGTCAATACAATAAAAATGAGGGCAGCCATTTATAGAACCTTTAATGGACCAATAACAATTGAAAATGTAAAAGATCCTTCAGTTACCGATAATTCAGTGATAATTGAAGTAAAAGCAACGGGGCTATGTCTTAGTGACTGGCATGGGTATGTCGGGCACGACCCGGACATAAGCCTGCCCCATGTTCCTGGTCACGAATTTGCCGGGAACATAATTGAAGTTGGAAAAAATGTTTTCAATTGGAAAAAAGGAGATAGAGTTACCGTACCTTTTGTCGGTGGGTGCGGTAAATGTACCTACTGTGCTTCTGGCAATCAGCATGTCTGTGACCACCAATTTCAACCAGGATTCACAGCATGGGGATCTTTTGCGCAATACGTTCGTATTGAAAATGCCGATATAAATCTGGTGCGCCTACCTTCTACAATGGGATATGAAGAGGCTGCCTCCCTAGGTTGCAGGTTTATTACTGCCTATAGAGGAGTAAAGCATCAAGGGCAATTAACAAGAGACCAGTCCATCGCTATTTATGGCTGTGGAGGGGTAGGATTGTCTGCTATTCAAATAGCAAAAGCGATTGGTGCCACGGTAATTGCTGTAGATATTAGCGATAGGAAATGCGCTATGGCTAAATCTCTGGGAGCTGATTACGTTGTAAATGCGGCCAGAACGAATAGCCATAAAGAGGTAGTAGACCTTAGCAATGGAGGTGTCTCCGTGTCTATAGATGCCTTGGGAAGTACCCAAACCTGTCTGTCCTCTATTCAAAGCCTTAGAAAAAGAGGAAAACATATACAAATAGGGCTTATGACTGGAGAAGAAGCCAATTCCTCTATTCCTATGGCATCTGTTGTAGCCAAGGAACTCGAAATTATCGGAAGTCATGGAATGCAAGCACATGCATATGGCGAAATGTTTGATTTTATCGAAGAAAACAAAATAGACTTGTCCTTATTAATTTCTGAAACTATTTCATTAGAAGACATTTCTTTACGCCTACCCAACATGTCTCAACAGCCTTCTGACGGGTTAGTACTGGTAACTTCTTTTGATTGAAGTAACAATGCAAATAGTTAATAAAACTTATTTAAAATCAGACCAATACTGGCTTATTTTTGTTCTCAAGAAGGAAACACTCCTCTCTAATTGATCCATGCCCTCTACGCCATCTTCAATACTAATCCATCCATCAAAACCAACTGCCTTTAAGGTCTTAAAAATGGCATCGTAGTCGTTTAATCCTTTTCCTATTTCCCCATGACTAAGTCTTTTTGCATATCCTTCAGAACCCATTTCTTCATGTCGAAGGTCTTCGATAGTTCCACTTAATAAGTACCGATCACTGGCATGCATAGTTACTACTCGGTTAGCAACTAAATTCAGTAAATCTAAAGGATCTTCACCTGCCAAAAAGGTATTGCTTGGATCGTAATTAACACCAAAATTCGGATGGTTAATCTGATCAACTAACCGATGAAAAATTGCCATTTTCTGAGCAAATTCGGGATAAATCCAAAAGTCGTCCTTATAATGATTTTCCAGAATTAAGGTTACGCCATTTCTCTCTGCATAAGGCAAGCACTCTTCAATACTAGTTTTTGCAAAGGAAATACCCTCCTCAACTCCTAATTCTGGCCTCTTTTGACCGGATAAGACTCTGCAGTAAGAGGCACCCATTTCGGCAGCCATCTCTATCCAATACTTTTGCTTGTCCACTTGATTTTTTCGGAATATGGGATCCGGATGTGTAAAATCTGGTGAGCAACAAAGCATAGGTATTGTTTTGCCAGATTCTTCCACCAATCTGCGTAAGTTGCCCCAATTCTTACGGTCTTCCATTTCTAGAAAACCTGCATACCATTCTAATCCTGTTACCTCCAGTGGTCTGGCCAATTCTACCCAATCTGCAATTTGCATGGAGCCATCTTTACAGAGAGCTTGCATAAATGCCTTTGGGAACGCTGCTAATTTTGGCATCTGCTTTCTACTTTTAGATAATGATTATTAATTCTCATTTAGACTTTTAGGGAAATTCCGACCTATCATGGGAAATTGTTCTAACTCTAGAACTTGGCCACTTATAGGGCCACATTCATCTGATATTAAGTAGACCGCTCCAGCAGCAATTTCCTCTGGTTTAATGATTCTCCTCGCGGGTGCAAAAACAGAAGGCAGTCTTTTGTACCAATCCTCTGGCATTCCTTGCTGCTTTTGATTTATTTTTTCATTTTCCGTTAAAACCCATCCAGGGTTTATTTGATTAACACGTACCCCAAAATCTCGCAATAGACTGTCTCCTAAGTTACGGGTAAGCGTCATTAAACCGCCTTTTGAAATACTGTATGCCAGCAAATTGGGTTCCCCACTCCAGGAGTTTATGGAGCCTATATTTAAAACACAACCTTTAGATTCTTCCAAATAGGGTAGGGCCTCTTGAATAATTGCAAATGGAGCTATGGTATTTATTTCAAGCATCTTACGCATAAAATCAAGAGTCGTGTTTTTGATATTGGAAGAGACAATTAATGCAGCGTTATTTACCACGGCATGCAGTCTACCAAACTTCTCTACTGCCTTTGCTACAAGAAGTTTTGCGTTCCCCTCCATGGTTATATCCATTGTTATAGTATACAAGCGGTCCGCATCGCAAATCTCTTGTAACGCCTTTCCCTTCTCTTCCCGCAGACCATTTACTACTACTTTGGCTCCCTCGTCTAAACACTTTAGAACTATTGCCTTGCCAATACCGGTATATCCTCCGGTTACCAGGACTACTTTGTCTTTTAAACGCATATTGCTTTTTTAAGGTTTTAAAATACTTTTGACAACCTGACCAGAATGCATTGCCTCAAAAGCAACATGCCAGTCTTCGATACTCCAGACACCTCCAATTATCGGTTTAACATCTAGCTTTTTAGTAGATAATAGTGTTAGTACCTTCTCCCATATGGGCCAATTATGGCTAAAACTACCTTGTAGAGTTACATTTTTTTGAACCAAAGGATCCAGAGTAGCATTAAAGGGTTTAGGGCCCCATCCCACCTTAGTAATGGAACCATTGGGACGAACCCATTTCAATGCAAGCTTTAGCGTTTCACTAACGCCTGCCGCATCAATTACACAATCCACACCCAGACCATCTCTTTCATATGCCCAGGCGGATGCGTCTTCGATTATAGGTGTACAACCGTAAGATTTAGCAATATCTAAGCGGGAAGCATCGGACTTAAGACCTACCATGGCTACTTCGGCTCCACATAAGACAGCAATGGCTGCACATAATATACCGATAGTTCCAGGACCTAATACCAAAACTCTATCGCCAGGGCGTATATTGGAATTCTGCACTACTGCATTATATGCTACCGAACATGGCTCCGTTAAACAGGCTTCTTCAAATTCTAATCCTTTTGGTATTTGGTGCAAGCATCGGGCAGGTACCCTTACAAATTTGGTCATAGCCCCGTTAACTCCATAGCCAAAACCTTTCCTGTCCGGATCTAGATTATAAAGACCTTGCCTGCTCAACGGGCTTTTGGAATTGATTACTGCGGCAGTTTCGCTGACAACAGCATCCCCTTCTTTCCAGTCTTTTACTGCCTTTCCTAAGGCTACAATATGTCCCCCGAATTCATGACCCAAAACCACTGGATAATTTACCGGCCAGCTATGGTCAGAGGTCCATTGATGCAAGTCGCTCCCACACACTCCAACATTTTCTACTTGTAAAAGAACATCGGACTCTCCTAAATTAGGCTTTTCAATTCCCCTTATCTCAACACTTCCCTTTTCTGGGGCATAATTGACTACGGCACTGTGCTTCATGTATAAAATTATATCGGTTTTTGTTTTAATTACTATAACTATGGATTTTGTCGCAAATTAATTTTAACGATGCCTCAAGATCTCCTCCTGCTGTTTTAAAAGAGTCGGCATCTATAGTCAAAGGAGCTCCTAAAACTACAATTGGAGCGCCTAATTGCGGACACATTATCGCCTGATCGATACTTAATCCACCCACAGCTTGTACAGGGATAGTAACACTATCGACCACCTCTTTGAGTTGGTCCAGAGGACTTGGCATTCTTTTCCCCATAGCAGCAATCCCTCTTCGTTCGTCATAACCGATATGATGTACAATATAATCACAGCCAAGAGTCTCCAATCGTTTTGCCCCCTCTATCATATCCTTAGAAGCAAGGTTATCTCCCATTGCCTTTATCCCATAGTCTCTGCATGCCTTAACCACCATTTTAATGGTTTCCTCATGGGCCTGAGACATAACGACTACATGAGTAGCACCAGCCTTCGCCATCATTTCCGTTTCAAGATAACCGCCATCCATTGTTTTCAGGTCTGCAACAATGGGAATTTTTGGGAAAGCTTTTCGTAGCTCCCTAACCGCTTGTAGTCCTTCTGCCAATAGGAGTGGGGTCCCGGCTTCTATCCAATCTACCCCAGCCCTGATCGCCATCTCTGCCGTTTTCAATGCCTCGTTTATATCGGTTAGATCGAGAGATATTTGCACCGTTGGTTTCATGGATTCTAGAATGTCTTTAGGTATATATTCCTGAAATACACTTTCATTGGCGGGCCAACATGGAGTTGCAACCCCAATAGTCCAGAACTTCTTCTGTTTGCCTTATCCAAATCTTCCACCTCACTCATTAGAACACCATTAACAAAATGTTGTAGTCGATTTCCTTTTATTAACAATCTGCAACTGTTCCATTCTTCCTTCTCTATCAAATTTCCGAGACTATCTCTTTTTCCCAGAATTTCGACGATTTGCCTACTCTGCCAGGCGTTGTTTTTTACATTATCTCTCAAATTTAAATCGTGCTCCCCAGCCCCCTCTTGTGACAGTATTTGTGCATGTTCCCCTCGATAGGCAAGTGTAGTTCTTTTGCGTTCTTCGTAATTTTGCCCAGTATACCTGTTTTTTCCGTCAATATCGGCTTGGTAGCCTTTAAGTGCAAAAGGAATACTATCTACCAACTCGGAGCGATAATTTATTCCACTATTTCCAGACGCCTCAATTTTAAATTCCAACTTTAATTCAAAATCGCTTAGTTCACCTTTATCATAAATAAGGAACGTATTTGTTTTTAAGGGTTTATCAGCTGTCACTTCCCCTTTTAGTAAGCCATTTTCTACAGACCAATATCTTTCATCTCCATGCCAATTTTCCAGAGAGCTGCCATTGAATATTGGTTGAAAATCAGTTTCACTATATTCAGCAGATTTCGCCTCTATTGGTTTATTTTCTACCTTTCTTTTACAAGAGAAGAAAAATGTAAATACCAATACCAGAAGTAATAAATGCTTATGCCTGGTCCATAAGACCGATGTTGTGGTGTAAGAGTAGCTCATATTGTTTTTAAATGTACACAATTCCGAAATATCCGAAAAAGTTCTCCTTACTTTTTGTAGAATATGATTAGATTAAGATGAATACCTGTTAGTATGGTAGTATTTTCTATCGCATTGGGCAGGTTTCACTATAATAATTCTATTATTCAAAATGCAAATACTATCTTAGCAATAGTTTAAAAAGATGAACAAAGTTCTCTCATTTTAATCGCTCTGACCTTCTCAGCATATACCTTGCATTATGGCCTTTTAAAGAGCATTATTCTAAGCGATCCATTTTTAAGCACTATTATTAAAATAAACACCTGCATGGCAAGATCACAACAAACCTACAGCAAAGGAGAAAAAGAAAAGAAAAGACTCAAAAAGCGAGAAGAAAAGCAAAAAAAGAAAGAGGCCAGAAAGGCTGCTGCCAAAGAAAAGGGAGGAGGAATTGAGTTTGCCTATGTAGACCATAATGGTAATCTAACAGATACACCACCAGATCCATCGTTAAAGGTGGAGATTGACGCAGAGGATATTATACTCGGCATCCCAAAAAAAGAGGAGGGCGATTACGAAGAAGAGGATCCGGTAAGAAAAGGAAAAGTTTCTTTTTATGACTCTTCCAAGGGCTTCGGGTTTATTATTGATTCTGAGAATAATGAAAAGTACTTCACGCATGTCAGTGGTATTATTGATGAGATAGTGGAAAATGATAAAGTTTCCTTTGAATTGGAAAAAGGAAAAAAAGGTATGAACGCCGTAAGAGTAAAAAAGATTTAGGTATACTTCATTTCTACTATTACTTGTAATTGAAAACAGAACTGCCCTAAGGTTAAACGCTCTTTGTTCTCCGTGACAAAACGCTGTTATAACTCATTTAAAATCATTATCTTGTAAGAAGTTGTTACGAGACTATTGGGTTGTTTTTCTTTAAAGAAAACAACCGACAGAATCTTTATAGCTAAAACGAGACCTATGGTAGCTTCAAAAACCAGTCAGCACTTTCTAATGATGCTAGAGACTAGCAACTTTATGAATCGGCTAGAATCCAGGCAGTTTAGCATTTTTACACAAAAGTTTCATAATAGTTTAGCAAAAACCATAGAATTGTACAAGGCTAAAATTGTATATAACGATAACAACACCTATCTCCTAATTTTTGATTCTGCCAGTAACGCCATCTGGAGTGCTATAAAAATACAATCCAATTTTAAGTATATAACACCTAAGATGGACAATGGTGTCAGGAAGTTACAAATAGGTATTAGTTGCACCAATGCTGATTACGACAGTATTCTTAGAAAGCCAGGCGCAGGCAATACCCCGTATTATATGTGCGAATGGATACCCGATACTATTGTTATTTCTAAGGATGTTTATTCCTTTTTTAAAAAGGAGAATAAAAATGCTGAATTAGATCGGAATCAAATTCGCGTACTCTCAAAAAATGATGAAAACTTTTTAAAAAGAGTCATGAATTATCTAAATGATTCATGGAGTACATCAGAATTTAGTATGCACGAAATCCCTCGAATTGTTGGTTACAGTACCTCCGGATTTTATAAAAAAATAAAGAAGATCACCGGTAAATCGCCCAATTTGCTATTTCGCGAATTCCGGCTTAAAAAAGCTATAAAGGCGCTATACAAAAAAGGTGGCACCATTGGTGAAGTTGCTTTAAAAAATGGCTTTAAAAGTCGGGGCTATTTTTCTAAATGTTTTGAAGAAACTTTCGGGGTCCTGCCGTCCAGGTATCTTCAAAATCAAAACTAATATTCTTTTTTCCTTTCGGTTCCCAAAAAGCCAAACTCTACATTTTGGTGTAACAAAATGTTCTGCCATGCGTCTTATTTATATCAATCATTAAATCAAACGTCATGAGAACACTAGACATGAATTACATCAAACGAAGTCTGCATTTCCATTTGGGTTATGGGTGGAGTATGAACAGAAACTATGAGGAAAAAAAGAAAACTACGCTACAAACCAAATAGATCATTGTAATCTACTGCCTTTATTTCTTCAATTTCAGCAGGCTGCATGGACTGTAACCTAATACTTCCTATACGTACACGTATTAAACGCATTGTTGGATACCCAACAGCTGCTGTCATTTTTCGAACTTGTCTAAATTTTCCCTCTTGTATGGTTATGGAAACCCAACTGTTTGATCTGTGACGGCCCAGCCTAAGCGAACTATCTGGAGCTGGTACCACGGGAGACGCTACTAGCCTTTTAACCTTACATGGTTTTGTCTGATACTTTTTTCCCTGTAATCCAATTTGCACGCCGTCCTCTATTTGTTTCAAAGATTTGTCACTTATAACACCGTCTAATTGGGCATAATATTCCTTTTCTGCACCTCCTTTATTAATTGTATTACTCAGGCGTCCATCATTGGTTAATAGGAGCAGGCCTTCCGATTTTTCGTCCAGGCGCCCAACAGGCATGGTCCCTTCAGGAATATTGTCCAATTGACCCAGAAAGAGTTTTGTCCTAAGTTGCTTAGGACTATTGGAAGATATCTGACTAATAAAACCAAAGGGTTTATATATTTTGAAGAGTCGGGTTCGTTGCGTTTCCTTCAAGATCAAAAATTAAGAAATTTTTATACTGAATTAAATATAAAGCTTTGTAACTTAAAGGAATCATTCAATAAAGTAATAGTCGTGGATATTCTCCTAAAAAAAACTATTTATTACTTTTTATGTGCCCTGGTTTTTATGGCATGTGGGAGCAGTTCTAAAACTACCACAAAAAATCCATCATCTATGGTACTAGACCGTTATGTAGACAATTCAACATTTGAAATTGTTTCAGATTGGGCCTATCCACAGAGTACAAATGCTATGAATAGTGTTGCTGCTGCCGGTTTAGTTCCTCCCGGAAGTATTCCTGGTCAAATAAGTCTTATCGGTAACGCGAATTATATTCGAGTATTTAAAGACAGTGTGGATATTTACCTCCCGTATTTCGGGGAGCGACAGATAAATGGTGGTTATGGCAAATCGGATAATTCAATCCAGTACCAAGGTGTTCCGGAGGACATGCAAATTAACTGGAATGAGAAAAAGAAACGCTACGATATCCAGTTTAGCTTTAAACAGGGTGCAGAACGCTTTAATGCAAATGGTCAGCTCTTCCCAAATCTTCAATCTTCCCTTACACTTACAAGTTCGTTTAGATTTCCCATTCGATATAAGGGTATTATTAAAGCATCCTCACAACTTCCCTAATAATACGCTGCTCTTTTGCTTTAACAATCGTCCACTTGCATAAAATAGAGAGGTGGATCCCCATCCTTTAACCAATTAATTTTTATCTTTTCACCTTTTTAAAACAAAATAGCTTTACCGTCTTGATACGCAATAGATTTACCCTCCTTTTCTTTAGCATAGTAGTGCTTATGTCTTGTAAAAAGAAGCAATCTGCCAAGGAAAATATCGAACCAACCAAAAATGCGGGTAATCCCATATTCCAAGGTTGGTACGCAGATCCCGAGGCAATTGTGTTGGACGATACTTATTGGGTATACCCAACCTATTCCAGTGCTTTTGAAAAACAGGTGTTTATGGATGCATTTTCCTCTAAGGATCTTGTTAACTGGGACAAACACAGTAGAATTATAGACACTACCATAATAAAATGGGCCAAACAGGCCATGTGGGCTCCTTCTATTATTCAAAAAGACGAACAATACTTTTTATTTTTTGGTGCCAACGACATACAAAGACCGGGGCGTCCTTCATACGATCCCAATAATGATATAAACCACTTTGGAGGAATTGGTATTGCTGTGGCGGATGCACCACAGGGACCGTTTACCGATTATTTGGGTGAACCTCTAATCTCAGAGTTTTACAACGATGCACAGCCTATTGATCAGTTTGTCTTTAAAGATGATGATGGAAGTTATTACTTTTTCTACGGAGGTTGGAGTCATTGTAATTTGGGCCGGCTAAATGAAGATTTTACGGGTTTTATACCATGGGAAGACGGGAATCTCTTTAAGGAGATTACTCCAGAAAATTATGTTGAAGGACCTTTTATGTTCAAGCGAAATGGCATTTATTACTTTATGTGGTCCGAAGGAAACTGGACCAATGGTTCCTATAAAGTGGCCTATGCCATGTCCGAAAAGGCAACCGGTCCATTTAATCGGATAGGTACCATTCTGGAATCCGATCCAAAGCTTGCTACAGGTGCAGGCCACCATTCTGTAATAAACCTGCCCGATACGGATAAATGGGTCATGGTTTACCATAGAAGACCCATACCTAATGAGGACAGAGATCATAGAGTAACCTGTATGGACTATATGTATTTTAATGAAGATGGTACCATTCAGCAGATTAAAATGACCAAGACAGGCGTCCTCAAAAAAGAACTATAAACCATTTTTTAAGTCTTCTTTTTTCTGTAACTTTTAAAAATGGTTGCAAGCTATCAGAACAATAGAAGAAATTTTATTAAAAAATCAATAGGATTCGCGGCCTTATCGAGCCTGCCATGGTCTACTTTAGCCTTAGAAGCTAGGTCCAAATTTAAACTAGGTTTGCAACTCTACACCATTCGGGATGCGATGAAAGAGGACCCAATTAAAAGCCTCGAACAGGTGCATTTAATTGGATATCAAGATTTAGAGACTTATGGTTACGACCCGTTGAGCTCCAGTTTTTACAACTACAAAGCCGCAACCTTTAAAAGCATTTTAGAGGAGCATCAACTAACTACTTCTACTGGTCACTACGATTTTTCGCAATACTTAGGCCAGGCCGATAGTCTTTTACAGAAATATACCGAACAGTGTATTGTTGGCGCTACTTCCCTAGGGCAGGCATATATTACATGGCCCTGGGTATCTCCAAAATTTCGATCCATAGATGCATATAAAGCCATTGCGGTAACATTAAATAAGATTGGCGAAATGGTAAAAGAAGCTGGTCTTGGATTTGCTTACCATAATCATGGCTATGAATTTGAAGAACAAGATGGTACTACTGCTTTTGACATTGTCTTGTCGGAGACAGATTCTGACCTTGTAAAGATTCAACTGGATTTTTATTGGGTAATGCATTCTGCCAAGGAGACTCCTGCAGAAATAATTGCCAAAGATCCTCTTCGCTATGTAATGTGGCATATTAAAGACATGGACAAAATAAGCCGTGATTATACTGAGCTAGGCAATGGTTCGATAAACTACGAAGCCATTTTAAAAGAGACATCTCAAGAAGGATTGGAGTACTTTTTCTTGGAACAAGGCGGTAATTATGCACATTCTTCTATGCAGAGCATTGCAGAAAGCAGTAATTATTTTAAAGAACACCTCCAAAAATACCTTTAAAGCAGAACACAACTCTTCGGTCAGAAAATTACAGTGTTGTAATTATCCGATATTTCTTTTTGTGCCTATAAACTAATACTCTAATATTGCTCTTTGCTAGTGCCTAATGGAGTCCAAAAAGAACATACCCCTAATAATTCTTGCCTTCTTTGCTATTTATGTGATTTGGGGCTCCACCTATTTATGGAATAAAATGGCAGTAGCAGAATTACCGCCATTGATGTTGGCGGGAGTTCGTTTTATTACGGCAGGTGTATTAGTATTTGTTATTGCAGCTATCTTGGGTAAAAGCCTAAGAATAACAAGAAAACAACTTGTAAATAGTGTAATAGCCGGATTTTTATTTTTGAGTTTTGGCAATGGAGTAGTAGTATGGGCTTTACGATATGTAGATAGTAATTTTGCAGCCCTCGAAATTTCAGCACAACCCCTAATAATTCTATTGATGATGTGGATTTTTCAGGGAAAGAAGATACAGGGCAGTTCGTTTATTGGTATAGTCTTAGGCATCTTAGGCATGTACTTACTGATAAATCAAGAGACTGTAGTAGAGCAGGAGAATTCCTTTATTGGAATCCTAATGATACTTTGTGCAATGCTGGCTTGGGCTTATGGAAGTCTCTTTGTCGGAAAAGCTGATTTTCACAAAAACTTCTTTGTAAATACAGGGTATCAAATGCTTAGTGGTGGAATCTTATTAGGTGTTTTCAGTGTTCTCATCGGGGAACGATGGACCTCTCCCAGTCAGTGGTCCGAGGGAACAATTTGGGCCATGGTTCTCTTAATACTTTTTGGTAGCATTGTGGCATTCACTTCTTTTAATTTCCTTTTAAAAACAGTATCTCCTGAAAAAGTGGCTACCAACACATACGTTAATCCAATTGTTGCGATGATTCTTGGTAACTACTTTCTTAATGAACCTATTAGCACACAGTCTATAATAGCAGCGGCCGTTCTTCTAACCGGTGTCTACTTTATAAATACCAAGAAAAAACTTCTGTTATTATCCAGATTTCGGAAATAGAAAGTCTTCAGTTCCCATTTTGCTTTTACAAGATATTGGAACACCTCTTAACCTAGTCATACCGTACATCAAGAGAAAAACCAGGACCAAAATTGCTGTGCTTTTTAAACTTGGCATGACTAGAGCTTTTATACAGCGTTCCCGTGGTCATCAGGCCAAGTGAAAAAAATATTGCTTCACTTTTTTTGTTTTCCCCATCGGAACCAACCCATTCCAGGGAAATAATTACATCTTCATTGAGCACTATCCCATAAGGTTTTAAATTGATATGCATCATGCCTGTATCCTTAGGATCAATGCTTACTAAAATATTCTCTTTCAAAATGTTGTCTCCAGGATATCTCTTGACCACTCTATATATATTAAGTCGAAATGTG
>CAZWPZ010000148.1:0-1542 GCA_964636005.1 uncultured Eudoraea sp. | reverse complement strand
TGGCAAACCCATTCTACATCCAAAACAGAATTCCATTCTCATTTTACCGGCTGTCACTGCTGGAAAATCAGAATACGGTCTCTATCTGAATGAATTGCAAAACGGTGAGAAGGTACCTGTGTATTTGTCGGATGAACTGGTGCCTATGGATTCCAAAGAGGTTGGCGTCTTAGAGGAAAGAACTAAGAACTATGCAGGAATGGCTCCAACGCTAAACGCTACTCATGAAACTAGTTATAATGCTATGCCATTTGCTGGCAATATTAGTTTATTTTTGAACGAAGGGGGTTCTTCCCCACCAAAAAATCAGTAATTATTCGTTATAAAATATATTCACTCTGGAGATTATACAGTTATTACAGGATAATGCTTTTATATCTCTTTATGGGATAGTGCTACTACTATCTATTTGGAGGTATCCTCGCTTTTACGATACACCCCTCCGTTTTTTACCACTAGTTCTAATGTATACTTTTTTAACCGAGCTTCTTGGAATAATCATACGGGAGAATGAAGAAATAAGTCTCTTTTACAAAGAAGTGTATTACAATAATAATTGGATGATTTATAACATCTATAACCTCCTGTTCTTTCTGTATTTCTTTTATGTCTATAGATCTTATATATCATCTAAAAAAAGTAAACGGGTTATCAAAACAGGGGTTATTCTTTTTCTTATCACCAGTATAATCAATCCCTTGGTACAATCTTTTAAGACTATGCCACAATTGACAGCCTATATCATTGGGGCCATCGTTTTACTCTGGAGCGTTTACCTGTATTATATCGACCTCAAAAAGTCTTATGGTGTTTATTTTCTAAAGAAAGACCTGTTGTCCTGGATAAGTTTGGGGATTATGATTTTCTATATCGGCTACTTACCGATAAAAATTTTGCGCTATTATATGACCATATACGACTTCAGAATTCCAGGGATAAGTAAATTTCATATAGGTCTAATTATGGCAATGTATTTTTGTTTTGGAATTGGATTCCTAATTATGCGCAGGCGAAAATTACCAGGCACAGGCTAAAGTTTAAATTAAGGCAGCTGTCTCTGATTGACAAAAACTATAAGGTAATTCGACAATGGAAAGGCCGGAAGAAAAAGAGTACAAAAAAAGCCCTTATTCCGCGGAATCGGGCTTTAAATATTATAAGAACGAGCTCTATAAGGCTGCTACCTGCTTGGTTAGCTTACTCTTTAAGTTTGCAGCTTTATTGGCATGAATTATGTTCCTTTTGGCAAGTTTGTCTATCATACTTACAACAGAAGGCAAAAGAGACTCGGCAGTTTTCTTATCCGTTTCCCCACGCAATTTTTTTATTGCATTTCTTGTAGTTTTGTGCTGGTATCTATTACGCAGTCTTACTACTTCGTTTCTTCTAATTCTCTTTAATGCTGACTTATGATTTGCCATTTTCTTGATTTAAATTTTTTCCTTGTAGCCCGTAGGGGAATCGAACCCCTGTTACCAGGATGAAAACCTGGCGTCCTAACCCCTAGACGAACGGGCCAATTAGTATTGGTTTCAATAAAAA
>CAZWPZ010000147.1:0-9722 GCA_964636005.1 uncultured Eudoraea sp. | reverse complement strand
ATTGACCGGAATAGGGTTTACAGCAACAAATGTGGGGTTCTACGGTCCCCAGGGAAGGAAATTGCGCTTAAAGCTGGAAGATGAAGCTATTCCTGCTAAATTATCATCCTTTAGCTATCGGGATAAAAAACTGACCAATTTAGAAATGGAAACTTCCGCAATTTTTGGTTTATCAAAATTAATGGGACACCGAGCCGCTTGCATAAATGTACTCTTAGCCAATAGAGTACATGGCACGTTTTCCAAAAATCCGGTCAAGGCCATAGACCACCTTATTCAATATTCATTAGATAAAATTACCAGCTTTTGAAAACCATTAAAATTGTCGGGGTTCCGGAACACTTTAACCTCCCATGGCTAATGGCCATAGACGAAGGGGTATTTAAAACAACGGGTATAAATCTGGAGTGGATGGATGTTCCTGAAGGAACCGGTAAGATGAGTCAGTTGCTTCAAGAAAATAATACCGATCTGGCTATAATCCTTACAGAAGGTATTATACGAAGTATTATAGAAGGAAATCCATCAAAAATTATACAATCCTATATTTCGTCCCCTCTACTCTGGGGTATTCATGTTGGTGCGAATAGCCCTTACTACCAACTAGATGAACTTAAAGGTACGGTCGCCGCAATTAGTAGAAAAGGAAGTGGAAGTCATTTGATGTCCTATGTCAATGCCAAAAACAACCATTGGAATATTGATAAACTTAAATTTAACATAATAAACACTTTAGATGGTGCAGTTGAAAGTTTAACTTCAGGTACTTCGGATTACTTTCTATGGGAAAAATTTACCACAAAGCCCTATGTAGATACGGGCGTTTTTAGACGCTTAGGAAGTTGCCCGACACCATGGCCTTGTTTTGTTATTGCTGCTTCCAGCAAAGCGCTTAAGAACCATCATCATGAAATAAAAGTAATTCTGGAACTTATTAATGCCTACACCAGAGAATTTAAAACTATTCCAAGTATTGACAGAACTCTGGCAAATACCTATGATCAGAAAATTAATGATATTCAAGAATGGCTTCAAATAACGGAATGGAGTCAGCGTCAGTTAGAATGGGATACGCTCGAGGAGGTACAAAACACTTTGTTGATGCTTAATTTGATTCAATCCAAGGTGGATTCAAAATCCCTAATTACCAATCTATAGGGGTTTTCCCCAACCCAACGAGTATCGAGTTCGTTTTACTAAAATGTCCGTTGCCAAACCAATGGCCTCTATTTGCACTTAAGGGAGAAGGATGCCCACATTCAAGAATACGGTGCCTTGAACGGTTGATTAACTTATTTTTCTTTCTTGCAAAACCTCCCCACAGGAGAAATACTACCCCTTCTAACTGAGAAGAAATCGTTTGTATAACACTATCAGTAAATACTTCCCAACCTCGGTTCTGATGACTCCCGGCCTCTTTTTCGCGTACGGTTAAGGTAGCATTTAAAAGAAGGACACCTTGCTTTGCCCAAAAAGACAAATCACCACTTCTGGGATAAGGCTTATTAATATCGCTCTCTAATTCTTTAAAAATATTCTTTAAAGATGGTGGGTGGCTTATGCCTTCGTTTACCGAAAAACAAAGTCCATTGGCTTGCATGGGCCCATGATAAGGATCCTGCCCTATAATCACAACCTTAATCCTATCAAAAGGACAATGGTTAAAGGCCGCAAAAATGTTCTTTCCTTTTGGGTAACAATTGTATTCTTGGTATTCTCTGCGAACAAACGCAGCCAAAGCTTCAAAATAATCCTTATTAAATTCTTCTCTAAGTACCGCTTCCCAACTTTTATCGATTGTAACTTTCATTCTCCATTTAGAATTATTGCTAATACATGGTTTGCCCACGGCTAATGTAAGAAGACTAATCCATAGAATCGCAAGTGGAACCGTCCTATTATGCAGGCTATTCCATACCTTTGCCTTCGTTATATTGATCATGAAGCAATCCATAGAGAAAAAAACCTTAGAAGATTTAGAATTCCCATTAGTTTTAAAGGAGATAGCTAGTAGATGCGTTACGGAAATCGGTAAGGAAAAGTCTAAATTACTATTACCCCTAGATACGGAAGAAACTATTCGGTATAGTCTTGGAACAACTTCGGAATACCTGGCGTCTTTTGAAAATGACAACCGTATACCCAATCACGGTTTCGAATCTATTTCCAAGGAAATCAAATTTCTGGGAATAGAAAATACTACTTTGGAAATAGAAGGGTTTAGAAAAATTTCAACTATTTGCCTGACTACTAGTACCCACAAGAAATTCTTTAAAAAGTTTGAAGAATACTACCCCCTTTTGAGTAAAACTGCTCAAGACATTTATTACGAAGAGAGCATTGTACAGCATATTAATGCCGTAATAGACAAATTTGGTGAAATACGTGATGATGCCTCTGAAAACCTGCGCACTATTCGGGTGCAGATGAATGCTGTTCGCGCAAAAATTAGCCAAAGCTTTAATCAGGCACTACATCGATATCACAGTTCGGAATTTCTGGACGATATCAAAGAAAGTGTAGTCGACAACAGACGGGTTTTAGCAGTAAAAACCATGTACAGGAAAAAAGTTAAGGGAGCGGTCATGGGTACCTCCAAAACGGGAAGTATAACGTATATCGAACCGGAGACAACTTTAAACTACAGCCGGGAACTAAACAATCTTTTATTCGACGAGAAAGAAGAAATTCAACGTATTTTAAACCAATTAACTCTGGCCATTCGGCCGTATTCCTCTTTACTAGCACAGTATCAAACCTATCTTACAGAAATTGATATTACGTCGGCTAAAGCAAAATACGCCAGAGAAATTAATGCTTTGTTGCCAGAAATAAACAACGAAAAAAAGGTGTTTTTGTCCGAAGCTTACCACCCTTTGCTGTGGTTGACCAATTCGAGAAGTAACACCAAGACCTATGCCCAAACGATTGTTTTAGACCAACAAACCAGAATCATTGTAATATCAGGGCCAAATGCAGGTGGCAAGAGTATTACGCTAAAAACCATTGGGCTACTACAGTTAATGCTTCAGAGCGGTATACTCATTCCTGTTCACGAACGAAGTTCTGTTTGTCTCTTTACCAGTGTACTTACCGATATAGGAGACAACCAATCAATAGAAAATCACCTTAGCACCTATAGTTATCGTCTCAAGAATATGAGAAGGTTCCTAAAAAAATGTGATGGGGAAACACTTTTTCTTATAGATGAGTTTGGAACGGGCAGCGATCCCGAGCTTGGAGGTGCACTTGCCGAAGCGTTCTTAGAGGTTTTCTATGAACGAGGGGCCTATGGTGTTATCACAACGCACTATGCCAATCTCAAAGCTTTAGCAGACGAACTACCACATGCAACCAATGCTAATATGCTTTTTAACAGCAAAACACTAGAGCCTATCTTTACTTTAGAATTAGGCCAACCAGGAAGTTCCTTCACTTTTGAGGTAGCCCAAAAAAATGGTATTCCCTATAACTTAATTAACAAAGCAAAAAAGAAAGTCGCCAGGGGTAAACTTCGTTTTGATGCCACTATCGCCAAGATGCAAAAAGAAAGGAATAAAATGGCACAAACAGGGAGCCGGTTAGAAGAAGAAGAATCTAAGGCTAGAGAGGAGGCTACCCGACTAGAGAAACTAAATGCTAAAATACAATCGAAACTAGAAAACTATCAGGAGCTCTATGCGCACGACCAGCGAATGATAGTACTGGGAAATAAGGTGAATAAGGTTTCAGAAAAGTATTTTCTGGATAAGAAGAAACGTGTGCTAGTATCCGAATTACTGCGTATTGTTGAAACCGAAAATAGCAAGAGAAAGAAAAAATCTGCAGAGGAGGCCAAAAAAGCGAGACAAAAGAAGGCAGAAGTGGCACAACAAGTACAAAAAGAAGTTAAAATCATAAAGCAGAAAAAAGCAAAGCAAAAAGAACGTGTAAAAAAAATCGAAAAACAAAAACCTGTGGTTATTCTCAAAACAGGAGATCGTGTACGACTACCCGATGGTAAAGCGGTAGGTGTTATCGACAAATTAGAAAAAAACAAGGCTGTTGTAAACTATGGCCTCTTTACTACGACTATTAATGTAGATCAACTGGAGTTGGTAGAAAAGATAAAGAAATGAAAAGAGACGTTTAAATAATTATCTTACTAGAGCTAAGTAATTTTGCATTATGAATATTCCAAAAGGTAAATCGATTATTTTTTTTGATGGTGTTTGTAACCTTTGCAATGGAGCGATACAATTTATAATTAAAAAGGATAAAAGGAATGTTTTTTTGTTTGCTCCCTTACAGGGCACTACGGCAAAGGCATTTTTTAAATCCAGAAATTTAGATTTTGAAAAGACCGATTCCATTGTGTTATATGAACCCGATGTTGCGTATTTTGTAAAGTCTTCTGCAGCCTTAAAAATCGGCAAAACTTTTGGTGGAATCTATCGTTGCCTGGCCCTATTCGAATGGTTTCCTCAGTCGCTCAGAGATTGGATATACGATTTCGTGGCCCGAAACAGGTATAAGTGGTTTGGAAAAAAAGACGCATGTATGATTCCCACGCCAGAACTTCAGTCGAAATTTCTAGACTAATTATTTCAGGTTATCCAAGATAAAATCCAGCTTAGGATTATCTAGTTTCTTTTTAGAATAAGCATGATTGTGATACCTAATACTGTTGGCAAGACCTTTAGATTGAAGCGATGCGATTTCTTCCTCATATCGCAAGGACACCTTGCCCGTCAATAGATTATCGAGAGATTCTCCTTTTTGATACTTTTTATAAATCTTCTTAAGACCACTCAAATACAGTCTGTCTTTGGTGAATCCTCCTCCTCGATGCGCTCTTAACGTGATACCAAATGCCTCATATTTATTCAATTTATACTGACCATGGATCAGGTCGAAGGTATCTCTAAAGTCGTAACCTTTTATTAAACTGTCTGATGCTAAAACTCTATAAGACAATTCTTTGAGTCTTTTTAAAGTTAATGCACCACTCATGTATTCACTAAAAACTGCCAATCCCTCTTGGGTCTCTACGTTCTTGGGGAACCCATTGGAAAATATTTTTAATGGTTGCAATAAGCCATTAAATGTGGTTACCAAATGCACGCCAATCTCATGATTAGCTAAGGTTGCCAACTGGTTTTGACTAAATTTAGAATTTCTTTTTATCAGCAGTGTTTTTGTAGCATTACTAACCATGGCATCTGCTGAAATGTGGGTGGCCTTTTTTATGTGCAAAGGAAAGTCATAGGACCTTGCAAAATCTTCAAAGTACCTTTTGGCATCTTCTGGACTAAAGACTTTTTCCATCTCCGTAGAGACTTCCTCATCTTCAAAGTGTAATATAAACTTGGCATTTTGCACATCCTTTTCGGTTGGCGTCCCATAAATCCTGAGGGAGTTGTAATAGAACTCCTTGCCCCTACCGATGGTTTTTATGCATTGTACCATATTGGCATAATAGTAGATAATCTCCGTATAAAGATTTCGTAAATCGGCATCTCTGATACGCTCTAGACGCTGTGCATAAAATAGTCGATGTAATTTATAAGGATCAAATTTTAATTTGGGGTACTTAAAATGAGGTTCGTAATTGAACTTGGATGCAAAGAAGTGATGCTTTTCCTTTTCAATATTTAGAGGGTTGACATAACTTAATAACTCAATCCTACGAATTAGTCTATCCAGGTTGGCATCTACTTCTATAAGATTAGGGTATTGCTTTTTTAAGCTAAGTAATGACTTTTCTTTAATCATATTTCCGACAGCTGAAATTCTCTGGCTTGCAAAGGTATCAATTCTTTTAATTGTAATTCTACTGCTCTCACTACTTCTGGAAAGAGCACTCCGGTATATTCATCGCAATATATCTTCGAAATTTCGGTAGCGAGTACGGCGGTATTGCCAAAAGCGGCTGTAATATGTTTTAAGAAATATCCATTTCCCTGAAAGGTATCGTTCACTAAGCAGTCTGACTTAATTTTATGCGGTAGGTCTATGTTGTTTAGTTTTTCTTGCCATGATGCAATAAGACTCCTAAATCTTTTTGTGTCGATATTACTGGTTCCAAGATTCCAGGTTGGAACCTCTCTATCCCATCGTTTCCAATTATAACTATGTATGTCGAACACCAGCACTTTAGGATGTTTTTTCTCTAATTGAGTTATTAGCGCGTCCACAACACGATAAAAGCTTTTGTGTTTAGACATACTACGGTCATATTCCTGCTTAGGCAATGGATCTCTCCACAAGGGTTTACCCCATGCATCCTCATAGATTGCAGCCTCAGGAGACCGATTGAGATCATATTCGAACCTGCTGTCTGCTCCGGCTAAAACGATAGGGTGCGATTGAATCATTTCCTTTGTACATGGGTCTTCTTCGTACCAACGATCGTATTCGCTATGCAAACAATTATCCCAAAGCGATTTGCGAAATTGATGCCCATCATGGATAGCGGCGCAAACGTAAAAGGTGTAGGATTCTATTTTCAGATAAAACGAATAATCCTCAGACACAGCTTCAAAAGGGATTGCCTTTTCCACATTGGCAATCATCTCATCAACGGATAACCTAAGCATTTTCGACTTCATTTCGTAATCTCGACCTTCTATTAAAAGCCTGCAACTTGTCTATCACCTTACTTTCAATAAAATCGATTACTTTGGATTGGATTTTAGTCTTGTATACCTTATTCATATAGGTTATCCCTCCCGGAGACATTACATTCACTTCTACCAACTTGCCACCAATAACATCAATCCCCACAAAAAACAACCCATCTTTAACCAATTTGGGTCCTATTTGTTTGCATAGCGCTTTTTCCTGTTTGGATAAGCTGTGCTTCGCAACACTGCCTCCTGCAGAAACATTGGATCGATGATCATCCGAACCCGGTATTCTTCTCATGGCTCCAATGGGTTCTCCATTAAGCAATAAAATTCGGATATCGCCCTGATCAGCTCCCTCAATATACTCCTGAAGAATAACATAATTAGAGGTTCCGTCGGAATTGGTAACATAGAAGTCTAATAAAGATTTAATATTAGACATGGCCGATTTTTCGATTAGAATTACCCCGGAACCGCCAAAACCATTTAATGGTTTTAGTATCATTTTGTCTGCAGTAGATTCTTTTATTTGCCTAACCAGATAATTCTTGTTTTTGGAAACATGTGTAGTTGGAATAATATTACTATGACTATCCCCGAAAGCTGCAGTATAAAGTTTATTATTTGCTTCTCGTATTCCCTGTAATGAATTTACTATAAAAACATCATCCTTTACCGAATCCAAAAAGTTTAGCATAATGGGATCCAAAGGAGGGTTTGCCCGCATAAAAATAACGTCAAAACCAGCAAGCGGCAGCATTTCTTCTCTTACTTTCGCTTGTTTATAAAAGCTTTTCAGACTACCCGGTACTTTCTCCATTCTTCCTACCACCGTACAAAACGCATTGGTCACACTGTTTCTGATGGTAAGGTTTGCCGGGGTACATAAAGCAACGCCATGATTCCGTTTTACGCATTCATGAATTAAAGTCAAACTCGTATCATTTTCAGGATCTATATCTTCCCAAGGATACATTAGAAAGCAAATATTCATAGTTCTTTTATTTTTTTGGTTTTCTTATCTCATCAATAAAATCGTCCCATTCCTCCACATGTGGATCTCCCAATTTCCCAACGGATTTGGCTACGACCATAGAAACGGTTGCATCACCAGTTACATTAATTATGGTTCTGCACATATCCAGAGGTCTGTCTACCGCAAATATTAATGCCAACCCAATGGCCAGTTTGTCTGCCGGAAACCCAATAGATTCGAGGACAATGACCAACATTACCATCCCTGCCCCAGGAACGGCAGCGGACCCGATAGAAGCGAGCAAGGCGGTTAACACTATAGTAAGTTGCCCGGCCAAACTAAGATCAAAATCTAAGGCCTGAGCAATAAAAACTGCTGCAACTCCCTGATAAAGGCTGGTTCCATCCATATTTATGGTGGCCCCTACTGGTAGAACAAAACTCGAAACTTCTTTATCTACGCCAATATGCTCTTCTACTCTTTCCATGGTAACCGGCAGTGTGGCCGCACTAGAACTGGTAGAAAAAGCAAGTAACTGCGCTGGACTAATTTCTTTTAAAAACCAAAAGGGATTCTTTTTGGTATAAACAGCTACTACCAAAGTGTAAAAGACAATCATAAAAAACAGGCCCAACACTACTACCCCGGCGTATTTCAATAAAGCAACCAGTAAATCTGGATCGCCTGAGGAAACTACCACATTTGCCAATAGAGCAAATACGGCATAGGGAGCTGTTAACATAATCAGATCGACCATTTTCAAAACAACATCATTGAGGGCGTCAAAAAAATCCTTTAACGGCTTGGCCCTTTTTTCACCTATCAGCAACATAGATATACCCAAGAAGATGGTAAAGAAAATCACCTGTAGCATTAAACTATTGTTCCCCAGGGCGTTAAAGGCATTATCGGGTACCATATCTTCCAAAAATTGTAAAGGTCCACTCTCTTTTTGTTTGGAAGCTTCTTCAATTTTAGAGGTGACACCGCTATCGGAAGCATAGGTTTCTGTAAGTTGATTTATTGTTTCAGAAGATATTCCTTCACCAGGTTGGAGTAGGTTAACTAAAACAAGACCAATGGTTATAGCTATAACGGTTGTAAGTATATATATTCCTATGGTTCTTAGTCCAATGTTTCTGAACCTGGATATATCTTTTAGATCTGAAATCCCTTTTACAAGAGACGCCAGAATAAGAGGAATAGCGATTAGTTTTAATAGTTTAACAAATATGGTCCCAAACGGATTTATCCAATCCTGCACAAAACTTCTTCCCCAATCCGGATAGGTCATTACAAAACCAAAAAGCAATCCTAACAGCATCCCAATCAGGATCTGCCAATGCAATTCTATTTTCCTCATGTAAAATTATTTTCGTTAGAAAGATACTATTTTGATATTAGAACCCCTAGGAACCATACTATATTTTGGGATTCTGACTAAGAAGAACAAAATCTGCCAACACCAGGGCTGCCATAGCCTCTACAATGGGGACAGCCCGGGGCACAACACATGGATCGTGCCTGCCTTTACCTTTTGTTTGTATCATTTCCCCCTTGTTATTAAGGGTTTCATATGGTTGAATAATGGTGGCCACAGGTTTAAAGGCTACATTAAAGTATATATCCATACCATTACTAATACCACCCTGAATACCACCACTGTAATTAGTTACGGTACTGCCATCCTTGTTGTACGCATCATTGTGTTCGCTTCCACGCATCGTAACACCATCGAACCCACTGCCATATTCAAATCCCTTAACCGCATTGATAGATAACATAGCCTTTCCTAATTGGGCATGTAATTTATCAAATACGGGTTCTCCTAATCCTATTGGCACTCCTTTTATCACACAACTCACAACACCTCCAATGGTGTCCCCATCTTTTTTTACCTCTTTGATATAAGCCTCCATCTTCTGCGCCATTTCAGGGTCGGGGCATCTAACAGGATTCGATTCAACGGCAGATAAATCCAATTCTTGATAAGGAACTTCTAGCTTCATTTTCCCTACCTGAGAGACATATGCCTGAATTGAAATGTTTTTTAGGAATTGTTTGGCGATGGCCCCAGCCACTACCCTACTAGCAGTTTCCCTTGCAGAACTTCTACCGCCACCTCGGTAATCTCTTGT
>CAZWPZ010000146.1:0-48774 GCA_964636005.1 uncultured Eudoraea sp. | reverse complement strand
TGCAGGTGTAGCGGTAGGGTCTTCAATAAAGACACCATCAGATAGATCTACTGTTACTATTTCACCTTGCGCGGTAGTTAATTCCTGATTATCACTCAAGTCAGAAGAAGCGGCTGCAACTCCAGCTATTACATGATAGCTCAATACATCCGCCAAGAGTTGCTTCTCTGCATCTGAGGAGAAATCTTCCAGGCTATCGTAACCTTCCAAGCTTTCTAAAAACGCACCAAATGCGTCATCTGTTGGAGCGAATACGGTAAATGGCCCCTCTGATCTTAAGGTGCCAATTAAATCTGTTCCTTCTTTTTCATCTGCTTTTGTAAGTGCTGCTACTAAATTGGATAGAGCGTCTGTTTGTTGTGCTGTTTCTACAATGGACAATTCGGCGTCTCTGGCCGTAAGGTCATCATCATTTTGGTCACATGCCAGCACCAATGCCGAAACAAAGGTGAGGACAATCAGTCGTTTAAAAAGTTGTAATTTCTTCATCATAGATTGTTTTAAATAGTTAATTTATAGTGTTAAAAAGTTAAACAGTAATATAAAAAATGTATGGGGTGCGAAGATGTGAAATTGATTTTATCTACTACATATACAGTTAATTATTAATACTTTATATTAAGATTACCAAAATATAAAATGGTTGCTTTTGTTTAATAATATTTAATAAAGAATTAACAAAAAAGACATTCAAAGAAGGGTGTTAACAAAAAAAAACTCCTTCACTTTTTTTAGTGAAGGAGTTTTTGTGTCGAAGCAATTTGATGCTTCTATGCTATTTTCTTAGTTTGTTGTATCAGGTATCAATACAGAGTTAAGAACATGAATCACACCATTACCAGCTTGTACGTCTACAGCAATAATACCTTTTCCAGTGTTTCCTGCGCCGTCCGTTACATCACCAATATTGGTGCCTGTACCTGGAAGCGTTATGGTAATGTTATCTCCTTCTAAAGTAGGAGCTGTAGTATCACCTGGATTGTTTAAATCAGTTGAGGTTATATTAGCCTCACTTACAACATGGTGTAGAAGAACCTGCGTTAAAACTACTTCTCCTGGAATCTCGTCCAAAGCTGCAAATGCTTCATTAGTAGGAGCAAAAACGGTGAACTCAGGATTGATCCCATCTGCATTACTACCTTCCGTTCTTGAGAGGATGCTTACAAAATCAGTTCCCGGAGTTAAAGTGGTAAGGGCTTCTACCAAGGTGCTGAACAGAGGATCTGCTGCTGCGAATGTTACCACTGTTGGGATATCAATTACGGCGTCTACGGCATGAATAATTCCGTTAGATCCAACAATGTCGGCAGAGGTTACAGTAGAAAGGCCATTGAATTCTACTCCATCTAGAGTGTTGAAAAATAAACTTAAAGGTTTGTCATTTGGACCTGTAGCACTTGTGTTTGCATAACCCGAACCTGCATCAACTAAGAATGAAGAAGGAATTGCAGCATCACTAATTACATGGTTTAATAATATCTGAGATAATACAGCTGTATTAACCCCTCCTAAGTCCGCTCCATCTAAGAAAGTTTCAAAAGCTGTGTTATCCGGGGCTAAAACCGTGAATGGTCCATCACCAGCTAACACGTCAATTAAATTTCCATCGGCTGCTCCTAGTGCAGTCACCAGGCTGGTGAAATTTGGATTGGCTGCAGCATGTGTTAAAATAGAAGGAATTGGAATAACCGCATCTACAATATGAATAGTTCCATTGGAGGCAGTAACATCGGCAGTACTTACGGCTGACACGTTATTGAATCTCACACCACTAGTTGCGTTGAAATAGATACTTATGTTGTTTCCTTCAACACCTGCAGCACTTGTACTTGCGTAACCAGTTCCTAAAGAAGTTAAATCTCCAGAAGTAATGTTAGCACCGATGACATGGTTTAAAAGAATCTGAGAGAGAACATCTGTGGGTACTTCATCAAGAGAGGAAAAACCATTAGATGCTAAAAAGGCTGTAAAAGCAGCGTTTGTAGGTGCAAGAACTGTGAACGGTCCGTCTCCACTTAATACGTCTACTAAATTTCCATCAGCCGCCTGAAGTGCTGCTACCAGGGTTGCCAATTCGGGAGTTGCTAAAGCTACCTCCACGATGTTGGGTGTGTCTTCAACTGGTGGTGGGGTAGAATTGTTATCGTCATTCGAGCAGGAATAGACGAAAATTAATGTTAAAGCTATTAGGGAAGCTTTAAAAGATTTTGAAATTGTTTTCATAGTAAAATTTATATTAATTAATTAGACTTAACTGTTAAACAAAATTATTATAAAAGTTAAACAATAAAATTATTTTATTAATAGTTTAACATTTAAATTTTCAATAATTGATCTATATATATATACTTAATTACAGTGATAACAGAGGTTTTGCGGGTTTTTTGGAAATTTTTGTGTTGTTATATTTTTGTTTAAAATAAAAACTAAAAAAGTAAACGTTTAGTATAAAGGGCAAAAAAAAACCATCCTCTAGGGATGGTTTTTATTTTATAAAATTTTGTTTTAATTCGTGCTGTCCGGTATCATTACCTTAGTGATCAAATGAATCACCCCGTTGGCCGCTTGAAGGTCGGCAACAGCCAATATTATGTCGCTGTTTCCGGAGCCATCCGTGATAGTAACTTGTCCTGCAGAAAGAGTAAAACTTATGGTATCTCCTTCTAAGGTCTCCAGGGAAGAACCATTTGATATGGATTCAGATCGGTTGTTGCCGTTAGCAACATGATGGGTTAACACTGCGGTTAAAAGACTTTCCTCAATGTCATCTACGGTATTCCAATCCGGGTTAGAGGCTAATAACTCGTCAAAAGCAGTATCTGCAGGGGCAAAAACAGTAAATGGCCCAGTCCCAGAGAGTATGGATACAAAATCCGTACCTGGTGTAGCAGTAGTAAGTGCAGTAGTTAATTGTTCAAAATTAATGTCGGCTGTAACGAAGGTTACCACGGTTGGTAGGTCAATTACACTACTTACAGTATGTATGATACCATTGGAGGCATTTATGTCTTCCTCCAACACGGAAGCAACTCCATTAAATTGAATCGCTGCATTGGTTGCATCAAAATAAAGGGATACATTGCCATCGCCTCCTGGACCGCTGGCCAGCGTAGTTGTGTAATTTCTGGCTAAGGTTCTAAGGGTTGTACCATCCAATGCTGTTTCCAGGGTATGATTCAATAGTATCTCGCGAAGGACTGCTACAGGCACATCTTCCAAACTGGGGAAATTAGCTGAAGCTAAAAACACATCAAAGGCCGCATTGGTAGGTATCAAAACGGTAAATGGGCCATCTCCATTTAGTGTACTCTCCAATCCGGCCAACTGAATGGCGCTTACAAAAGATGAAAGATTGGGGTTCGCTTTCGCAATTTCAACAATAGTCTCCGTACCACTCCCACCACTATTATCATCGCTGCTACAAGATGTTACTAACCCTACTACCAGCAGAAAGAGTAGGGGTAAAAATTTTATTTGCTTATTCATAATCTGATTTTTTAAGACATAAATTTCTGTTTTTTTTTTGGATTCCCTCATTTAATAACTTTTTTTAAGACAATTTTAGTATTTCTTTTAAACTACTTTATGTACTACGAGTCGGTTTAGAAATAATGACTAATTGACTTTAAGTACGGTATTTAGCACAAGAAAAATACTCAGTTTCTCTACCTAATGAACTTTGCAAAAAATGACATAGAATTTTCGTAAATTTGTCCCCATTTTATTCTATGAAAAAAGTCGTTGTTGGTTTATCCGGAGGTGTTGATTCTAGTGTTGCTGCTTATCTATTAAAAGAGCAGGGCTATGATGTTATAGGTCTTTTTATGAAAAACTGGCATGATGAATCGGTGACTTTATCTAGTGAATGTCCATGGCTGGAGGATAGTAATGATGCCTTAATTGTGGCCGAAAAATTGGGTATACCTTTCCAAACGGTCGACCTAAGCAAGGAGTACAAGACTCGTATAGTGGATTATATGTTCAGGGAATATGAAATGGGGAGAACTCCTAATCCGGATGTTTTGTGTAATCGAGAAATTAAATTTGATGTGTTTCTGGAGATTGCACTGCAACTAGGTGCAGACTATGTTGCAACAGGACATTATTGCAGAAAAAAAGCCTCCATTGATGCAGAAGGGAATAAAATTTACCATCTTCTTTCTGGCGTCGATAAAAATAAAGATCAATCGTATTTTCTATGTCAGTTATCTCAGGAACAACTGGAAAGGACCCTCTTTCCAATAGGAGAATTAACCAAGCCAGAGGTAAGGGAAATTGCCAAGAAAAACCAATTGGTTACAGCAGATAAAAAAGATTCTCAAGGACTTTGTTTTATTGGTAAGGTACGTTTACCCGACTTCCTACAGCAAAAACTAAAACCGAAACAAGGGGTAATTGTTGAAATTCCGAACAACCTGGAAGTGTATAGCGAGAGCAATTCCGATTATTCCAGTTTGGAAGAAAAATTGGCCAATCTTTCGAGAAAGCCGGTTTATTCTATAGAAGATGGAAAAGTAGTAGGGGAACATCAGGGAGCCCACTTTTTCACGAAAGGACAACGTAAAGGACTTGATGTAGGAGGTACCAAGGAGCCTTTATTCGTAATAGATACGGACGTTAATGAAAATGTCATTTATACAGGTCAGGGCAAATCTCATCCTGGATTGTACAGGAGAACCCTTTTTGTTTCCAATGAGGAAATTCATTGGGTAAGATCAGATTTGAGACTTCCATTGGATGGACAACTAAATGTCCTTGCACGTATTAGATATAGACAGCCTTTGGTGCAGGCAACGTTGTATAAAGTAAATTCAGGTCTTTATGTGGACTTTGCTGAGGAGCAATCTGCCATTACAGAAGGGCAATTCGTAGCTTGGTATCTCGAAGATGAACTTATAGGTTCTGGTGTAATCTCTTGATACAAATAGAAACTATACTATGGTAGAGAACAGAATTTGTTCCGTGTTTCAAATTGAGCATCCCATTGTACAAGCGGGCATGGTTTGGGCAAGTGGTTGGCGATTGGCGTCGGCTGTTTCTAATGCAGGTGGTCTAGGTTTGTTGGGAGCTGGAAGCATGTACCCCGAAGTACTATTGGAGCATATTCAAAAATGTAAACAAGCGACAAAAAAACCTTTTGGCGTAAACATCCCTCTCTTATATCCAGATATCGACGCCTTAATCGATATTGTTGTTAATTCCGGGGTGAAAATAGTCTTTACATCCGCAGGGAATCCTGCAACATGGACACCTTACCTCAAAAGTAAAGGAATTACTGTTGTACATGTGGTCAGCAGTCTAAAATTTGCAATGAAGTCGCAGTCGGTCGGAGTTGACGCCATTGTTGCTGAAGGTTTTGAAGCTGTAGGCCATAATGGAAGAGAAGAAACAACCACGTTGGTATTGATTCCGACAATCAAAGAAAAAATACAAATACCCATCATTGCTGCAGGAGGTATAGCTACTGGAGATCAGATGCTAGCGGCCATGATCTTAGGTGCCGATGGCGTTCAAATAGGTAGTCGATTTGTAGCCAGCGAAGAGGCGTCTTCTCATTCGGCTTTTAAAAATGGGGTAGTGGCAGCACAAGAAGGAGATACCGAGCTAACACTCAAGGAACTCACTCCCGTTCGACTCCTTAAAAACAAATTTTACTATGATATCCAGGCAGCCTATTCAAAAGGCGCAAATAAGGAGGAGTTAAGAAAACTTCTTGGAAGAGCCAGGGCTAAGGATGGTATGTTTAATGGAAATATGGAAGAGGGAGAGTTGGAAATAGGGCAGGTCGCATCCTTAATACATAGTATAAAACCTGCCTCGACCATAATTTTGGATTTACTGCACGAATATGAACTAGCCAAGAAACGCGTAGAAAAACTATAAGGTATTTAGTTTAACTCGAAGAACATAGCTGTCTGCAGTTATATACAATACGGTTTTATCTGTATTAAAGGCGCAATTCGCCGTAGCCTGTCCGGTTTTAATTTTACCCAATAAGCTCCCCTCCGGACTAAATACAAAAACACCACCTGGACCAGTAGCAAAAAGATTGCCATCATTGTCTACTTTCAGGCCGTCTGGCAAGCCTTTCTGTGTAGCAACTTCTTCGGTGGCATCATAAAAAAGTCGGCCTTCTCCGATTGTACCATCGTCCGAGACTTCAAACACCTTCCATATGGCCATCGTTGGATCCGAATTCGCCACATAGAGTAGTTTTTCGTCAGGTGAAAAAGCTATTCCATTAGGTCTGCTAAATTCCTTGGTGATTAGGTCGAGTTTTCCATCAGCCGAGTATCGATAAACCCCTTGGAAGTCTAATTCTTTTGTCTCATCTTCCATTTGTTTGGGAAGACCATAAGGAGGATCTGTAAAAAATAAATCCCCATTTGCGGTATATACAGCATCATTGGGGCTGTTAAATCTTTTCTCCTTATACTCCTTCACGATGGGCTTAAAGGTGGGTTTAGGATTAGATAAATCACTCTCCATCAAGGCAACTTGTCGCTCTCCATGCTGGCAAAGTACTAATTGGTTTTGAGGATTAAGTAACAAACCATTTGCTCCTGGTTCTTTTCCTTTAAAATTGGCCCCTAAAAAGCCAGAAGGTTGCAGATATACGCTAGATTTGCTGCCTTCACGCCAAACATATATCGCATTTCTGGGAATATCTGTATACAGCAGCATTTGGTATTCAGGCACCCACAAAGGACCCTCTGTCCAGTCATGTCCTTCGGCTAATATTTCAATGGGCGTATCTTTGTCTATTAATTCCCAGAAAGTATCTTCATATGCTTCATATTCTCCTTCACCTAAAGTTTCATATGTAATTTTTTCCTCTGTATTTTCCTGAGGCTTATCCGTATTCTTCTCCTTGCAGGCCGAGAGAACTATTAGAAAAAGAATGACAAAGCTCGATGCCAGAGTGGCTTTATTTTTATGGTAAATCATAGGTAAATATAGTAAATTGACTAATGTCCGAAAACTAGAGTATTGAAGTAGTTAATTCAATATCCGCGTTTTTCCAGGCGGTATCATATTCGGCCTTAATCTTCTCAGCTTCTGTTGTCTTTCCCTGAGCTTCTAAACTTCTATATAGGCCCATAAGAGACCATCCATTTTGCCTTAGAACATCTAAGTCTTCTTGGTATACTTTTTCGGCCTCCTTAAATTGCCCGGATTTTAGTAATACCGCACCTAGGTTTTGTCTGGTAGGAATATGCCAGGCTGCTGGTTCCGTATAGGTTAAACTATCTTCTAAAACAACGGCTTTTTCTAAATGTTCGATGGCCTGTGCATAATCACCCTTTTGGCTGGCTATTTCTCCTGCTACAACTTCGTAGGCGATTTTCGCAATTCTGTCTGAGCTGTTATTGGCAGTGGCTACAATATCCTGGAGAGTCGGATCTTCCATTAAGATCCTTATGGCTTCTAATTCTTCTTCGGCCTCTTTTATATTATTTTTTCGTACAAAGGCAATTCCTCTGGCATAGTGTCTAATTAGATTTAAATGTTTAATATCGGCATGTGGACTTGGAATAGTCAGAATATCATTCCATTTTCCAAAACGAACGTAAGACAATAATGGGGTAGAGGCAAAGTCTTGCAAGAAAGGTAAAGTCGTAAGCTCTCCCGTGGGGACTTTTTCAGCTGTTTTTTTTGCCGCATCTATGGCGAGGTCACTTGCTCCTAACAGACTAGCAGCAGACCACAGAAAGTGAATATTGTGTGGGTAATATCCTAAAGGATAAAGCCCCTGGGAATAACATTGAGAAATATAGTCCTCGTCTGCAAGTATGGCAGCCTGATTTGTCTTTACCGCATCTAAGTACCGTCCGACGCGAATATAAATATGTGAGGGCATGTGAACTATATGTCCGGCTGCTGGCATTAGAGAAGCCAAGACGTCGGCGCTTGGTACGGCGAGATCAGGTTTGGGTAATTCTACCATATGAATATAGTAGTGATGTGCTCCGGGATTTTTGGGATCTAATTCGATTGCTTTTTCAAGCGCGTTTTTAGCTTCTGCAATTCCAGGAGAAGGATTTCCTTCTTCATCCCAATAATTCCAAGGCACCGTGTTCATTACTGAAGCAGCATATAAGGTTTGTATGTGCGAATCATTCGGGTATTCTTCCACAACCTTGGCCATTTCTTCTTTGTAGGCTTCATTCAGCTTGCCAACCTTTATTTCTAAATCTTCACTGTACCTTGCTTCCAAAGCTTTTATCAGCGCTTGTTCTTTAGGACTTGCCGTATTTGCGTACTTCACTGCCTTCTTGAGGGCCTCGTTGTATTTTACTTTTCGTTCCTCAGGGGGTAATTGGTCATTGATATTAGGCCCAAGTGCATATGCCTGACCCCAGTAAGTCATGGCCGATGTTGGATCTAGTCTTGAGGCCTCCATAAAGGACCTGTGTGCTTCTGCATGATTAAAGGCGTAGGTAAGCTTTAGCCCTTGATCAAAAAATGTTTGAGCCAGAGAGTTGTCTGTACTAATTTTAAAAGATAAGTCTCCAAGATTTTCAAATAGGGGTGCAATCTGTTGTGTCGTATCTACTTCTTCAAGAAGATACTTGGCTACAGTACATTTAACGGAGTAAAACGATGCCTGTTGTGATGGATCGAGTTGGGCTTCTTCTGTAACAGGAAGAAGCAAGTACACGATGGTTGCAATTCCTAAAAGAACTGCTAGAAGTCTAACTTTTGGTTTCATGAGAGTTATGGATATTAGGTTGTTTGTATTTTTAGGAAACTTGAGAAATCATGGTTCTTTCATAAGCAATAGATTGAATAAGTAGTCAAAAAGGTAAGAGAATTCTGTGCGTAAAGTATTCTATATAGCATTAGAGGAGGCAACTCTAAATATACTAAATTACTCCTGTTTGTTAAAACTTTCTAGGGAAACTGTGCATACGGTGCTTATTCTACTAAAATTGGTATAGAAGCACGTATCATTTTCCACTTTTAAAAATGAATTTGGTTCGGGATAATAGCTTGCTTAGTGGGTGTGGCTTTCCTTGTAATGGGATTTTAATACATCTTCTCCAAAATCATTGGTTAAGTCTCTAACAACCGTGTGGATATGGTTTGCATTATTTTGGGTATTGTCGAACTCAATCAAAAGCACTGGATTTTGGATTCTGTAATAATGACCCTTACCGGGGGATAAACTTCCTGCCCAGGCAAACGAAAGTTTTTCCAGTCCGGCGGATTTTATTTTCTTCCAAAATCTGGTCTGGAAATCCTTGGTATAATTACCTAAGTATACTTCGATAAGAGTAATCAGTGCTCTTTTTTGAGCGCTGGATAAATCTTTGTAGGATATTCCCAGAGGTTCTATTGGATCTACTGAAGTTCGAGTTCCCGACAGGATATCTTTGGGTGCTTCTGTAGCTACTATCGCTGAACGCTGTTGTTTTTCTGAAAGGGAATTAACCAGTGAAAATCCAAAGTCGCTTTCCTGTTTTAACACTTCTTTTCCCTGATGAGGTCCGCTAGGAACTTTAGCAGGATTACTGCCCAAAAAAGCAGGTGTTGAGGAAAGAATTTCATTTTCTTTGGCAACAAAATTTAAAGAAATATGATGGCCCTCAAAGCGCCATCCCCAAAAGGTATCGTCTTTTTTATTCCTAAATATTAAGAAATGATAGTTTAATGCATCTCGCATTGGACTCCCATCTGGCATTCTCATCTTATTATTTTCGAGTACAATTAGAATATTTTCTAATTCTGTTATTTCTTTTGTCTTTTTGTAGCCTTGTTCGCTTAAAGAGACCTTTAGTAAGGCAATGGCTGCATCTGTTTGATCTGTATCTAAATTTTTAAAGGTAACTCCCTTTCTTTTTTTGGGTACAAAATGAAAATGCACTCTATCTTCACTGTCTAAAGACATTATTGTTTCTGCCCTTAATTCAGGGCTTAAGGTTTCAATAAAAGCATCTGCAAGAGCAGATACTTCTTGACCATATCCTGTAAATAAACATAGGCTACATAATAACCCCAATGCAAAGTGCTTAGGTTTCATATACATTAAATTGTAATATCCCCCTGAAGGAATTATTGGTTAGACTTTTTTAACCTTGCTCTATCAAGTGTTTTTAAGGCCTGATAAAAACTCAATTAAATCTCGTAATTCTCTCTTGCTCAGTACTTGTCCCATTGGTGGCATTGCTGACGGCATATTCTCCCGTGTTTTCACTCTGGAAAGAGGAATTTCCATAGGTTCTGCCTCCGAGGTTTTTAGGATTATTTCTTCCTCATCTTCCTCCATCAAGATTCCACCTACTTTTTGCCCATCTTTTAAGGTTAGTACAACAGAACCATAGCCTGGTGATAAACGGGCGCCAGGATCCACTAATGCTTCTAACAATTCTTCTCTACTCAAAATAGCTCCGATATTATCCATTGGCGGACCCACTTTTCCTCCTGATCCACCCAAGGCATGGCACCGAACACACTGCGCGGCAGAGTTATTTCTAAATACGGTACCTCCGGACCATGAATTTCCACCATAAAGAGCAGCCTTGTACGAATCAGTACCATATCCGCTATTCTTAAGATCACTTAAGTTGGCAATCAAGGATTCCGATTGGGTTTGTTCCACAGCCTCTATCAGATCCAATACCACTCCTGGTGATAATTTATTTTGTCCAGCCTTATCTATTAAATCGTTTAGTGCTTGTCCACTCTGATCAAGAGGCATATCGGCCAGGGCATATATCATTCTTTGCTGCTCTCTAGTACTCCCTTTCGTGAAAATCGGATCAACTACGGAGGACAGTTTATCCGTGCTAATAGCTAATTCAGGAATTAATCCAATAGATGCGGCACGCACATTTTCATCAGAATCGCGCATCCCACGTCGTACAATTTCTGCAATGTCATCATCTCCTAGAGCCCCAAGGGTTTCAATCATGGCAACACGCACTTCCGCTCTTTTGTCGTCCCTTAAGATGGTCTCTAAGTCTTTATTATACGCATCTATTTCCAAGGTACGAAGAATTTGGGAAGTTCCTATTAATATGTTAGGATCTTTGTCTGAGAGAAAAACAGGAATATCGTTTATTATTTTTTCTTTTACTATCTCAGGATCTCTTGTGATCTCCCCTCTAAATCTACCATCAACTCTATCTAATACAGAAGGGTTCGGCCAACTACCAATAGTCGCTAATGCCTCACCTCTTAGATTCCCAGCTGCTGTGGATCTTTTTGCATAGTCAATTAGTAAATCCAATTGCTCTGCCTCCCCAACACGTAAAGCAGCATTAATGCTTCGTCTAATAAGTGGCTCTGAAGTGAATCGTTCTTCAGACAAAACATTGGCCAATGCAGGAAGCGCCTCCGGAATTGACCAATCATCGTTGATTGCTCTCGCAGCCTCCGTAACAATATATTCATCTTCATCCGCTAAGAAATCTGCAACTCCGGGATGGCTCATCCTTCGCAAGACTAACACAGCTGCTATCCGTAGGCTTCTATTTGGGCTGTCAGATAAAGCAACAATTGGTTCGGCTTCACCAATTCTACTTAACGCCAAAACTGCTGCGTGACGGATATAAACATCTTCATCTGCATTTTCTTCTAGTAAAGTCAATAGAGGATTAATGGCTTCTTTAACTTCTATTCTACCTAAAGCCTGTGCTGCAAAAAACTGCACTCTGGCATTTTTATTATTTAGTAAGGGTATTAGTAAAGTACCTGCTTCCTTGTAACGAAGATCTCCCAAAACCTTTGCCGCTTGAGCCACTATTTCAGGGTCCTCATCATTTAATAACTCCATCAAGGGCTCAGCTTTACTATACGAATCAGCGGCAATCTGACCTATTCCCCAAATAGCATGTATTCTGGCGAATTGATTGGTACTTTCGGCAATGGTATTTTTTAATGCCCGATACCCCCAAAACGTTCGTTCTGCAAGTTCAAATTGCGCTTTTTGTCTTACTCGCATATCAGGATATTCCAGAAGTGCTGCCAAATCATCTGTTGCTTCGTCTGTATAATCTAATTGAATAAGCCTTTCTGTTTCTTTTCGTACTTCTGCAAGGTTGTTATTGCTTGCATCAACATCTAATTTCCAAATACGCCCATAATTTTTGGTACCCCATCCATTGACCCAATCGGCTAAGTACAAACTCCCATCAGGAGCAAATTCTATTCCCGTAGGTAAAACACCACTGAGAACATCTATATCCTTTTCCAATTCAAAAGAGGCTCCTTTTGGAGTGAGTGTAAAGGACCAAATGTGAGAGAGGGCTGGATCTCCAACAAATTCTACCAGGAAATAGTGGTTTAACCACTCTTTCCCCAAAGCGGTGCCAGGGTTGTAAACCATCCCAGTAGGTCCGTTGTGATAATTTGAAATTGGCGGAATAATATACGCTGCCTGGCCTTCCCATCTTGGGATGTATAGTTTTTCGTCCATCCATACCTTATAGGTGTTGTTTTTAGGATCTACATATTTACCATATTGCCAATTCGCTCGCCATCCAGCATCGGAACCTTCCACAATATGTACCAAGCGCTCGCTTTCTCCCTGATGATCCCCATCGTTGTCGGAGGATATCAAGTTTCCATAGGCATCGAATACAAATTCATGTGTATTTCTCAGTCCTCTTGCAAAAACTTCAAAATCTGTTCCATCCGGATTGGATCGTACAATCATACCTTGATTCGGCAGATGGTGTTTTTCTCCTTCTACCGTTGTGATGCTCGCGCCAATATCGCCAATGCCATAATAAATTTTTCCATCGGGTCCTTCAATGGCACCACTCATTCCATGCGCACCAAAGCCAATATGAACCGCAAAACCATGTGCAATGGAAGTTTTAGTATCCATAACCCCGTCGCCATTTTTGTCTTCAACGCGCCACATGTCCGGACCAATACCAACAAAAATATCATTCTCTCTTACCAAAAGGGCACCTGCTACATCGGTTATCTCTTCATTAAAGTCTTCTAAAATTCTTGTGGAAATATCTGCTAGGCCATCACCGTCCCTATCTTCTAATTTCCAAACTTCATCTTTTTCTACAGTCAAGTCTTTCCAATCATGAATACTATCCTTATTTAAATCTGGAAACCATTCATTCTCTTTACTGCGTTCTGGTGCAAAGGTTTTTCTTAAAAACGCCCTTCTATCCTCAACGCTTTGCAGACTTATGGAAGGAATCATCCAATCCTGGTAGCCACGGATATCAAATTCAGAATTCTTCTGTCTATTGGTTCTTGTCAAATACACATTCCCTTTGTCATCAATGTCAATTGCGATAGGGTCTGGAGCTAAGGAGTCTGATGCCCATAAGCTCAGTTCCAGTCCCTCTGCTAATTGAGGGTTAATATTTGCAGTATTTTCTTCGGCTAGGCTTTTGGCGGCAGTTGAATCCAAGGCATAGGTCATGGGAACTTCCGTTGGAATATTCGACTTGCTATTGCACGACAATCCCAGGATACAAAGTCCGATTAGAAATACGATTTTATTTAAAAGATGTTTAATTTTCATCAGAAGAATTTAATTAGTTCGTTCAACTTCGTCTTTATTTACTACGTGGTTTTTACCACAAATTTTATATGCTTTTCTAAAGTATTACAATTAGAGTCACTCTTTGGCCAACAACCCCTTCTAAAAACAACTTTTTTTGGGAACTTTTCACTAGGGTTACTATACATTCCTGGTCCTGGATTGTAAATGGTAACAGCATGGTAATAAGAAAAAAAAGGAATAGATACATTAGCTTAAAACTTCATTTGGGGTTAGTTGGTTTAGTTTTTGAAACACCAGGTTTTTGGTATGCGCTACCTTTGTGATCGAGTACCAAAACCCAATCCTGTCCCATTCCCTGGGATGGAGGAACTACTTCAATCGATGCAGATGCTGCAAGGTCTTTTCCTCTAATTGCATTTCCTGTTCGCGGATCAAACCACCAAGATTCTAAATCCTTTTCTAGGGAAGAAAGGTTTAAGGACATTGGCTTTCCTGTAGGAAAGTACACCATCGCATAGTTACCCTTCGCATCTCTTGTTGCTATCACATATTCGGAGTTCTCCTCCTGAGCATCCATTACCAGACTTTGATCAGGAATTCTGTCTAAAAATGGTCGGGATAACATAAGGTTTTTTAAATGTTGTACTTGCCATGCCATGGGAAGATCTAAGGCAACTGGCCAAGGTCGCAGAGGACCGTTAATCCCTTCTTCGCCTAAAGAATGCATTTGCCAAACATCATGGCATCCATAGGTTTGTCCAAAGGCCCCGGCAAAAACATTCCAATACATTATTCGCCTTATATCACGCGCAGAACTATATCCTAATTCTTTGGCATTAAAACAGTTAGGATGGTCTTCATATAAGGGCTCCCCATCTATAACAGGCTTTGTGGGGCTCAATTGGTAGTCGTGTTCTATATGAAGATAGGTTCCCTGATTTGCACAATGTCCTGTTTGATGCATATTAAAGTCCAACCACTTTTCCTGATGAAACCAAGTAGAAGAACCTCCTCCTGGTTTTGGCTGAGGATGAAAGCTCATCAAGGTTTCATTATAACCACCCGCAGATTCGGCAATAGCTTCTGCCATAGAGTTCCAGATAGCAACATCTGATGTGTTTTCACGCGGATTTCGATCACCTCCGATTATCCAAATAATATTGTCGTAATCTTTATATCGAGAACCTATCCACTGTCCGAAACTAGCTGCATTTTCGACCGTAAATACCTCCGGGCCGACTCCCCAACTTTCTTTATAAACTTTGTCTCCCCAGGTAGGTAAAAGAGCAATATAAATCCCCAACCGATCTGCCATCTGAATAATAGCATCTACATGTTTAAAATATGCGTCGTTAGGCGTCTTAGGACTGTTTTGCAATAAGGGTGTATCCCCATTTCGATTAGGACTATTAAGACCGTCTAACTCTGCTAGTGCCACCGCTTGGATTACATTGAATCCCTGAGATTTTCTTTTTTTTAGGTACATCTCGGCCTCTTCTAGTGTGCACTTATGAAAAAGTTCCCATGCAGTATCTGCCATCCAAAAAAAAGGTTTGTCCTCTTCTGTGACGAGATATCGTTGGTTTTTACTTACTTTAAGTTTCTGGGCCTGTACTGGAACCAAAAAAAGTAGAAAAATAACAACGTAGAAAAAACGCATAATAGGAGAAATTACAAAGGGAAGGAAGATACACTTTTTTTAGAACGAAATAAAATGCCTGAGGGAATTTAGTAGGTTATGTTAGGCTTATGACAGAAAAGTATAAATGGGGTTTATCTAGTGGACCAAGAACGCAGAAAGATTACCTTTTTTCGTCTATTGGAATGTAGCTTTGGTTGAGAATTCAAAAGGTGTCAAATCACAATATTTCTTAAGATTATTCATTTGTTATAAGCCTATTTTATTTCTTTTGTAGTTACGGTAGTTTATAATAACTAGTAAAATATAGGACGTATGTTTTATCTGACGATGGATTTATTGGGGACCATTGCTTTCGCCATATCTGGGGTAATGGTAGCGATGGATAAACGCCTGGATCTTTTTGGGGTTTTTATTGTGGCTTTTGTGACTGCAGTAGGTGGTGGCACCCTGAGGGATCTGCTAATCGGTAACACTCCGGTAGTATGGATGAGAGAATATGTCTATATCGTAACCATTATTCTGGCGGTAGTTTTTTCTATTGCATTAAGAGAAAGACTTGCATATTTAAGAAAATCCTTGTTTCTATTTGATACTCTCGGTATCGGACTATATACCATGGTGGGTATAGAACAGGGACTTAAAGCGGAGCTGTTGCCAATAATGTGTATTGCCCTAGGTACCATGACAGCCTGTTTTGGAGGGGTGATTCGCGATATTTTATGTAATGAAATCCCTGTAATTTTTCACAAAGAAATCTATGCCACAGCGTGCATATTTGGTGGTATAAGCTATTTTTTACTCCGCAATTTACCTATTCCAGATCAATACATATACCTCCTGGCAATTGGTATTGTTGTGGTAATTCGACTTTTGGCAGTTTACTATAAAATAGCGTTGCCTTCTATCTATAAAACAGACTGATCAATTGACGATTTCCACTTTTTCTATGTAGATGTTTTTCATGGGCCAATCACCATCATCAACCTCCTGTTTATTAATTTTATCTACAACATCCATTCCTTGCACTACTTTGCCAAAGGGTGTAAAGTCTCCATCCAGATGATAGGAACCAGGGTCGGTCACAACGATAAAGAATTCATATGGTGAGGCTAACATATGCGGATTATCTATTTCACTACTCGGCATAGATATGGTACCCCTATGGTGTTTGTGCCCTTTTCTGGTATCGGGAGGTAATAAATATCTGCCTATAGCTCTTCTTTTTCTAGCAGTTTCCTTATTGTCTGCGTTACCTCCCTGAATGATGAAGTCTTTTACCACCCGGTGAAACATGGTATTATTAAAGTAGCCTTTTTTAGTAAGATAAATGAAATTAGCTTTATGATAGGGAACATTATCGTAAAGTTCTACCACAAAACTACCTAGAGAAGTAGTGAGTTTTACTCTTGTGGTTTTAAGATCCTTTTGATAATTAAAGAAAAAATCAATGGCATTCTCTTCCGTCAAAACGAAGGCTTCTTCTTCTTCGACCACAACCGAATCCTTATCTTTGGCCGAGGTTGGAGGCTGTTTTTCTGTTTTAGTGGGCTGCTGTTTCGTAGGTGTATCTCCACAACTGTTCAGAAAAAATAGTAGTATTATTGTAAATAGGGTAATTATTCTGTAGGACATGAATTTTTCTGATTTTTCTTCTCAGGTAGCTAAAATAAAAAATCTACCTCTTCCAGGATCTTCTTCTCACTATAAAATGGCTCCTGAATCTAGAATTAACCAATTAAAATCTTTAGAATTAGCATCCGCTAATGCAAAAAGAGCAGCGGTTGTGGCTCTGTTCTATCCCGATGGTTTAATGCAGACCAACTTACTTCTTATCTTGCGGCATACGTATTCGGGGGTGCATTCTAATCAGGTTGGCTTGCCAGGGGGAAAGGTAGAAAAAACGGATATCGATCTAAAATATACGGCATTACGTGAGACGGAGGAAGAGGTAGGGGTCACTCCGGATAGAATAGACATAATTAAACCCTTGACCAAATTGTACATACCCCCTAGTAATTTTGAAGTACAGCCCTATGTTGGACTTTCCAGACAGCGGGAACGATTTGTAAAACAGCAATCCGAGGTAAAAGAATTAATTGAGGTACCCTTAAAAGACTTTATGGACGATAAAAGCTTAACAAAGGAAGTACTACAAACTTCTTATGCTAAAAAAATGGAGGTACCGGCCTTTAAATTAAGAGGTTATACCGTTTGGGGAGCCACAGCAATGATGTTAAGCGAAATCAAAGATCTATTCAAGCAGGTGTTATAATGCATATTTTGTAGTTTTGTAGACTATGGCAATATTTAAAAAAAATCCATTTGGTCATATTTTGTTTGTGAAAAAATGGATTATTCGTTCCCTCGGCCTAATGACACATCAACGTTATAAGGGCTTTAATACGCTAGAAATTGAAGGTTCTGAGATCATTCGGGATCTTCCAGATAAAAACGTATTATTTGTAAGCAACCATCAGACCTATTTTGCAGACGTAGTTGCTATGTACCACGTATTTAATGCTAGTTTAAAAGGTCGGGTAGATAGTATAAGAAACGTAGGATATTTATGGAATCCTAAACTGAATATATACTATGTCGCTGCCGCGGAAACCATGCGCAAGAGTCTTATGACGAGGATTTTTGCCTATGTTGGTTCTGTAAGCATAGAGAGAACTTGGCGTTCGGAAGGTAAGGAAGTAAATCGCCAGGTAAAGATGAGTGATATTTCCAATATAGGACTGGCTTTGTCGGACGGTTGGGTAATTACCTTTCCACAAGGTACGACAACACCGTGGAAACCCTTGCGAAAAGGCACGGCACATATTATTAAAAAATACAAGCCAGTAGTGGTGCCGGTTGTAATTGATGGCTTTAGGAGATCCTTCGATAAAAAAGGTCTCTTGATTAAGAAAAAAGGAATCTTGCAATCTTTAGTGATAAAAGAACCTTTGGAAATAGACTACGACAACGAATCCGTAGAATCTATTATCGAAAAACTGGAATATGCTATTGAGCAACATCCGTCTTTCTTAAAAGTTATTCCAGAGAAGGAGTTATTAGCCTATGAGGAGGAAAACCAGCAAAGACGATGGAAACCCTAAACTTCTAACTTTCGCAACTCATTGTAATTTTTTCTGAGCCGATTAAGCAGTATTCCATAAAGAAGCTTGTAAAAGAGCCAAATTAGGACTAGTACTACGCCGATACACAAGACAACAATACCAATGAGCATTACCCAAAACAGAGTCTCATTACCGGCTCTTGCTGCTGCCTCGTATATCTTTTCACTATTAACACCATAGTTTAAGTTACCATATAGGCTGACCAAAAGGTATGCTACGAAAATGGCAATATTAAACCATACATACTGGGTTACGGTCCTCTTTACCTTTAATATGGTCTTCATCAGATTTTTGGAGGATTCCGTGTAGGATATGCGCTTATAATTCTTGTAGAATTTAAAGATAAAATAGATTAGAACAATATAATTTATTAGGGTTAGAACTGTGGTAATTTCGTAGATATGCCATGTTTTTTCTAATTCCGAAGACTCCGCGCTATAAGAAATAAGATTTAATACGGCCCAGAAAACAAACTCAATAATACTGATATAAAAGATCCATTTGCTAATAGAAGACGACTTCTTCTTTATCATTTTATAGATATCGTCATAGCTCAATTTAGGATGTAAATCTTCTTTTTTTTGCCAGTCCTGTTTAAGTAATTCTAATTCATCCATCATATCCTCAGGGATTTAGTATGGTTCTCAATTTCGTCTTGATTCGATTCATTTTCACTCTGGCATTTACTTCGCTAATACCTAAAGTCTCGGATATTTCTCTATAGTCTTTATCTTCCAAATACAAAAAGACCAATGCTTTTTCTATATCTCCCAATTGTCTAACCGCCTTATACATCAACTGTAATTGTTGTTCTTCTGTCGGATCGTAATCATCGCTTTTTATCTTAAAAATAACACTGTCATAGTCTTGGGTTTTAATCCTTTTTTTTGATTTTCGATATAGCGTGATGGCCGTATTTAGAGCTACCCTATACATCCATGTACTAAATTTAGATTCTCCCCTGAATTTGGGGTATGCTCTCCACAACTGTATGGTTATCTCTTGAAACAGGTCGTTGTGTGCCTCTCGATTTGAGGTATACAGACTACACACTTTGTGAACAATGTTTTGATTGTCTTCTAGTTCGGTAACAAATTTGTGCTCCAGTTCTTTATTCACGTGGTGGTTAATGCTTCTTTAATTGATAGGTAGCCATTTGAGAGATATTGTTACAAAGTATTTTACGGAGTATCTCCATTGTAAGCGACGGACCCGATTATCTTTTCATTATTTTCTGTAGTCTAAGGCGGGTGGCCTATCGCCAATCAGGGGGATATAGGTAAAATTCTCTCCCCTTTTTTGTATAAACTCTTTTTTCGCCTTTTCTACCAGCTGGGTGTCACTAAAAAGATCTGTGGCTGTAAGTGCTATGGTTTTTGCAGCTACCATCATACCCTTAATGCCAATAGAGGTACCACCCGCGGCAACAGCCTGCCAACTATGCGCTGGTGTTCCAGGGACCCAAGTAGCTGCGCTCATACCAACCGTAGGTACTTTAAAACTGACATCGCCTACATCAGTCGAACCAAATGCCTTACCTACACTCCTGTATTGCTGAACAGAATTGATTGCCGTGAGATCTACTTTTTCAATCCCCAAAGTCAGGGAAATTTTATCTGCAAAGTCTTTTTCTTCTCCAGTATAATTATAGCCTCCGACGCGTTCTAAATTTTTAAACATTAATTCCTGGAGTGTTATATTCGGGAGTAATTCGTGTACACCACCTACAATTTCGTAGTCCATAGTAGTACCTGTACCCCTTGCCGCACCTTCCGCAGCCTGAACGATTCTGTCGAACACATCCATCACCACATCTCTATTGTTATGTCTGGCATAATAATAGACTTCCGCAAAGTTTGGGACAACGTTTGGAGCCTTACCACCATCGGTGATAACATAATGTACTCTCGACTCTTCCGGAATGTGTTCCCGCATCATATTAACCATAAAATTCATTGCTTCTACACCGTCTAGAGCAGACCTGCCTTTATCTGGGGCGGCAGCGGCATGTGCCGAAACTCCATAGAATCGGAATTTGGCAGATTTGTTTGCCAAGGAAGCCGCAGCGTTAGCACTATTTGAGGCTCCAGGATGCCAATGTAAGGCGACATCTACATCGTCGAACAGACCTTCTCGTACCATGTATACCTTACCCGAACCACCTTCTTCTGCGGGGGTTCCATATAACCTTATGGTACCTTTAATATTATTTTTTTCCATCCATTCTTTTGTAGCGATAGCAGCGGCAACAGAAGCAGTTCCAAAAAGATGATGACCACAGGCATGACCCGCCTCACCACCAGCTGTAATTTGTTCTGGAACAGCTTTTTGGGATAGGCCGGGAAGCGCATCATATTCTGCTAATATTCCTATTATAGGTCCCCCATTGCCATATTCGGCAACAAATGCGGTAGGAATATCGGCTACACCCGTTTTAATTCTAAATCCGGCTTCTTGAAGTGTGTTTTGGAGCAATTCACTACTTTTTACTTCTAAAAATCCCATCTCCGCCAGATTCCAAATCTCCAGAGCAATAGCGCCATATTTAGAAGATTGATTCTCTAAATTTTTTATGATAGCATTGTTTTTTTTCTGTCCGATTAGTGCCGGAAAACCAATAAACAGTAGAATTAGGGTTGCCAGTAATTTTTTCATAATAGTCGTAGTATTTGAGGTTAAATATAATTAATCAAAGTAATTAATTATTTCTTGGATGAAACTTTGTAATCACATTGGCAAGATCGGTTCTATCTAGATGCATATATACCTCTGTGGTTGTTATACTTTCATGCCCTAGCATTTGCTGAATTGCGCGTAAATCTGCACCCCCTTGAAGTAAATGTGTTGCAAAGGAATGTCTAAAAGTATGGGGACTTACCGACTTTTTTAAACCTGCAGCATCTGCCAGATTTTTAATAATGGTAAATACCATGGCTCTACTTAGTTTACTTCCTCGTCTATTTAAAAAAACAAAGTCTTCTTGCCCTTTTTTTATTGGTATATGATTTCGAACTTGATCTATGTAAATGGAGAGGTATTTTTTATTATGCTCACTGATGGGAACTAACCTCTGTTTATTTCCTTTGCCGGTTACCCGTATAAAGTCTTCCTGAAAAAATAAGTCCGAAAGTCTGAGATTAATTAGCTCGGATACTCGGAGGCCACAACCATATAGGGTTTCTAAAATTGCTCTGTTTCTTTCCCCTTCGGGTTTAGACAAATCTATAGTTGCTATAAGCATATCTATTTCATTGGTTGATAAAGTCTCAGGGAGTTTTCTTCCTATTTTAGGGGCTTCAATTAAATCCATGGGATTGTCCTTGCGAAGATCTTCGAACAAGAGGTAATCGAAAAAACTCTTTAAACCAGAAATGATTCTCGCCTGTGATCGCGGATTTACCGACTTTGCTATTTCGTACAAGGCAGCTTGAACCGTGTCTTTATCTATCGTAAGAGGCGAAGAGTTAGGGGTCTTCTCATCAATAAAATTCCTGAGCTTTTTTATGTCTCGAGAATAATTTTGTAAGGTATTTGCAGATAGACCTCTTTCTATTTTCAGAAAATGTTGAAAATCTAATAAAGCTTCTTCCCACCTCATAGGATAAAGATATTATAAAGGACGAAAATAGGAGAATTCCATGGGAACTTTCGAGCGTTTAAGCATGTCGTCGGACATGATTACTCCGAACCTAAAGAGTCTTTTTAGCGGTTAAAGGACTGTTTACCTATGAATAATGTGATTTTACAACAAATATATTTTTTAGACCCATCAACTTCTTAGTTTTAGATAAAATAACAACCTTATGATCCTAAAACGAGTTCTCTTACTAATTGGCCTATTCTACCTGAGTACTACTAGTTTTGCCCAGGAAGGACTTAAACTGGGCATGCAGGCAGGGTTGCCATTTAACGATTTCAATGATGCCGTTAGTGTCGTTGTGGGTGTTGAAACGGGATATATGTTTGCGCTTAATGAGTATCTCGATTTGGGGGTTTCCACGGGTTATGTCATAGGTTTTGCCGAAACTTTTCAATCTGGACCAATACGAATTGAATATCCAAATATGCAATTTTTACCGGTGGCCGCATCCTTGCGCATTTGGCCTTCTAATTCTTTTACCTTTGGTGGAGAGGTGGGCCAGGCATTTGGCTTAAATGAAGGGAACGACGGCGGTTTTTACTACAGACCTATGGTAGGGTATTTGTTGGGACCAAAAACTGAAATAAATTTCTCCTATACCGGAATAAATTTAGATCTGGTAACCTGGAATACGGTTACACTTGGTGTAGTCCATACATTTAGTTTTGACTAAACTCTTCTCAGGGGGACCTTTTTATATGCCTAACATTTTCCTACATTTACCACATGAAACTTATCATAATCAACGGTCCTAACCTTAACCTATTAGGCAAACGAGAACCAACCATATACGGCGGTAAAACATTTGAGTCTTATTTTGAAGAATTAAAATCTAAATTTCCTTCTGTGGATTTAGAGTATTATCAGTCGAATGTTGAAGGGGAACTTATTAATAAACTTCATGATGTTGGGTTCACCTATGACGGAATCGTGTTAAACGCAGCGGCGTATACCCATACTTCTGTTGGCTTGGGAGATGCTGTAAAAGCGATAAGTACTCCAGTAGTAGAAGTACATATTTCCAATACACACAACAGGGAAGAATACAGGCATACCTCATTTATTTCCAGTGGTGCTGCAGGAGTGATTCTCGGTTTTGGATTAAAGAGTTATGATCTGGCGCTTCAAAGTTTTCTCTAATCAGAGAAACCCTTTAAATAATGCTTATCGAGATAGAAAGTTCCAAAGGGAAGTAGAGAGGCCAGCATAATATAAAACGACTTTTTAAGGGAAATTTTTCGTTCCATAATGAAAACCAGCGCCAAAACAATAAAAAGTATAAATAGCAAACCGTGAGCATATCCGATAATTTTGTTTGGCTCTGGGATACCACCCCAATACTTTAAAGGCATACTAATGCTAAAGAGTAAGAGATAGCTGATACCTTCTAATAAGGCGACAAGTCTGAATATTTTAAGCACTTTTCGTTTTCTCTAATCTATAAATGGATAACTTCTCCATAGGCAGCCGCAACTGCTTCCATTACAGCTTCACTCATAGTTGGATGCGGGTGTACCGCTTTGAGGATTTCATGGCCAGTTGTCTCTAATTTTCTACCAACTACAGCTTCCGCTATCATGTCGGTAACACCAGCACCAATCATATGGCAGCCCAGCCATTCTCCATATTTTGCATCGAAAATAACCTTTACAAAACCATCGGAATGTCCGGAAGCTTTTGCCTTACCACTAGCCGAAAATGGAAACTTCCCAATTTTAAGGTCGTACCCTTTTTCTTTAGCTTGTTTTTCAGTTAATCCTACGGATGCAACTTCTGGTAAACAATAGGTGCAGCCTGGTATATTTCCATAGTCTAGAGCTTCGACGTTCATACCAGCAATTTTTTCTACACAAATAATACCTTCAGCAGACGCAACATGCGCCAAAGCTGGTCCTGCTGTGACATCTCCGATTGCATAGTAGCCAGGAATATTGGTTGCATAGTAGTCATTCACCATTATTTTATCTCTGTCGGTTGCAATACCAACATCTTCTAGGCCAATATTCTCTATGTTTGTTTTTATTCCAACGGCAGACAGAACGATATCTGCTTCCAATACCTCTTCTCCTTTGGCCGTTTTAACTGTTGCTTTAACTCCTTCTCCTGAGGTATCTACTTTAGTCACTTCTGAGGAAGTTTTAATTTTAATACCCGCTTTTTTAAAGCTTCGTTCTAACTGTTTAGATATCTCTTCATCTTCCACTGGCACCACATTTGGCAAAAATTCGACAACAGTAACTTCTGTCCCCATGGCGTTGTAGAAATAAGCAAATTCCATTCCTATTGCGCCGCTTCCAACAACGATTAGCTTCTGTGGTTGCGTTGGCAAAGTCATCGCCTCACGATACCCGATGATTTTTTTCCCGTCCTGAGGTAAGGAAGGTAATTCTCTACTTCTTGCTCCGGTAGCAACAATGATATGATCCGCACTGTATTCAGTGGATTTGCCATCTCCGTCGGTAACGCTTACTTTCTTGCCGGCTAGGAGTTTGCCATACCCATTGATAACTTCAATTTTATTTTTCTTCATTAAAAACTGTACTCCTTTGCTCATACCATCAGCAACGGACCTACTTCTTTTGACCACAGCGTCAAAGTCCTTATCAACGCCTTCTGCCTTCAATCCATAATCTTCCGCATGATGCAAGTATTCAAATACCTGGGCAGATTTTATAAGAGCTTTCGTAGGGATGCAACCCCAGTTAAGGCATACCCCTCCCAGACTCTCTTTTTCAACAATAGCAGTTTTAAATCCAAGCTGTGAAGCTCTAATTGCAGTTACATATCCCCCGGGACCACTCCCTAAAACAATTACATCGAATTTGGCCATTCCTTTGCTTTTAAATTGAAATTATAAGGTCGCAAAGTTACAAAACCAAATGGAATGCTATTCATCTAAAACTAAAAACTTAGAAATGTCTATTGACGTAGAATACATGAAGCATTTTGAATACAGTTTGGAAGCTATAAGGTTTGTGGAATCCGATACATTTTTGGTAAAACCACGAATCCAAAGCCTGCTACCCAAACCGATTCTGTAGTCCAATTTCCTACATCTTTTATGGGTTGTCCGGAACAAACTTTAGTGCAGCACCATTGATACAATGTCTCAGACCAGTAGTTTCTCTTGGTCCATCCTCAAACACATGCCCAAGATGTCCACCGCAAGTAGAGCAATGTTCTTCCGTACGTTTATAGCCTATTTTGTAGTCCGTATCATAGCTTACATTACCCTCAATCTCCCGGTCAAAACTGGGCCATCCTGTTCCGGAATTGTATTTATGCTCACTTTTAAATAGTGGTGTGCTGCAGCCAGCACAGACATAAGTCCCTTTCTCTTTGTTGTGCAATAATTCACTGGTTCCTGCAATTTCAGTACCTGCTTTTCGCAAGATGTAAAATTGGAGATCCGTTAATTCTTTGCGCCATTCTTCTTCCGATTTTTGAACTGCATAGGTCGTGGTATTACCGGGCTCCATTGAACTGGCTTTTTCCTTATTTTGAGAATTGCCTTTACAACTGAAGAGGAATATTGAAAGACCAAGACCTATGAAGATATGGTTCATTTTTCTTTTCATTGCCATTCTTTTTTTGTTATAAAATTATGGAATTGAACAGTACTAACGAAATATACTTCTAGTTAGATAGAACCACGCGTCTAACTTCTTCTTCCGTTACGCCAAGACTATTCATAACTTCTGCAATATTGGAAGTGTCCAGTTTGGCTCCCGCAGCGAATTCAGCAGGTACTACGGCAATTCTAAATATTTGATTATCGGTATCGCCAGGTTGTAATAGATCTAAGTTAAAATCAGATTCTAGAAATATACTAACATCCAAGAAAGTGAAATCATAATTGTATTGTAATAGACCCTGATCTAGTATTCGGGTTTGTGGTAACAACCTCCAAATATCTGTTGGTTCACCATTACCGTCCGTAGTCTGATCCCACAGTAAATAAATCAAGACAACATCCGACTCAAAAACTTCGACTGTTGAAGGAAATTCATAAAATAAGCTGTAATCATTACCAGGGGTGAAGGATCCTTCAATTTCTAGGACTTGTCCAAGAATGTTCACACCGTCCTGTCCATTTATTCCAGGAGGTCCAGGAGGTCCTATTGGTCCTTCACAGGCAAAAATTAATAAAGTAAATAAGCTTCCGATAAGTATTTTTATATGTTTCATAAGATTAATTTTAATGGTCGATAGTACCAGTTTTATATTCTAATATGCTTTATAAAGCGTTTAAAGTCTTAATTACAAAAAGCGTTCCAAAAATTGAAAAAGGGGTCGTTTGTTACCTACATTTTTATTTAATAGCCCCTTAAACAGCGGTTAGAAGATAATTTCCTATTTTTAACAAAAGTGAAATTTTAGTCTATGGTTTGGAAACAACAACGGGTTGTAATCGAAAATATTTCCCCTCAAATTGAATGTGGTTCTTTTGACATCAAAAGAGTGGTTGGGGAGCAAGTAATGGTTTATGCAGACGTTCTAGGTGATGGTCATGACGTAATTCAGGCAGAGCTCCTCTATAAGCATTCAGAAGAAAGAGTATTTACAGAGGTGCGCATGCAGGATCTGGGGAATGACGTCTATTCCGCATCATTTAGTGTTTCGAAGAAAGGAAAGTACGCGTACAAAGTGAGGGCATGGGTAGATCATGCTTTGAATTGGCAACATGGTATAGATGCCAAACTTAAAGATGGTCAACTTGTAAAAAGTGAGCTTTTGGATGGAATACAGTACCTTAATTTTCTTTTGAAAAAAGTTGCCGCCTCCGAAAAAGACTATTTAAAGGATTTAATACGCATGTTTGAGCAAGAGGAGTCCTATTCTGTTGCTGTGGAAGAGGCCGTTTCGTCTAAGTTACATAGTCTTTTCCTGGAGTACCCAAGTAGAAATCTTGCGAATACCAGCAAAGATCTAGGAATTATTGTTGATAGGCATAAAGCAAATTTTAGTACATGGTATGAATTCTTTCCCCGATCTACGGCGACGGAAGAAGGGGTACATGGGACCTTTGAGGATTGTAAAAAAATGCTACCCAGAATCCACAAAATGGGATTCGATGTTATTTATCTGCCTCCCATTCATCCTATCGGGGAGGTCCACAGAAAAGGGAAAAATAATACAACAAACGCCAAAGAAGGAGATGCCGGTGTGCCCTGGGCTATTGGATCTAAATTTGGCGGACATAAATCGATTCACCCGGAACTAGGAACCGAAGATGACTTAAGGTCGTTTATTGCAGAAGCTAACGCTTTGGATATCGAAATAGCTTTAGATCTGGCCTTTCAAGCGGCGCCAGACCATCCTTATATCCAGGAGCATCCAGAATGGTTTAGAAAAAGGCCGGATGGTACCATGCAGTATGCGGAAAATCCTCCAAAAAAATACCAAGACATAGTCAACTTCTATTTTGAAACACCGGCTTATAAGGAGTTGTGGCAAGAATTGTTGGAAGTTACTTTAAAGTGGGTGGCCATGGGTGTACGTGTTTTTCGGGTAGATAACCCACATACGAAACCGTACTATTTCTGGAACTGGTTAATAGCTGAGGTTAAAAAGCAACACCAGGACGTTCTGTTTCTCGCTGAGGCCTTTTCGAGGCCTAAAGTGATGCAGCAACTTGCCAAACAGGGTTTTACACAGTCCTATACTTATTTTACCTGGCGTGTTCAGAAGCATGAAATTATAGAATATATGGTAGAGCTCACCCAGTCGGAAATGAAGGAGTATTACAGACCAAACTTTTGGCCCAATACACCAGATATCAACCCTTTTCATTTACAAGGAGCTAACGAGGCCATGCATATAATACGGTATTCTTTGGCAGCAACACTATGTGGAAACCTTGGAATTTACGGTCCGGTTTTTGAATATATGGTAACAGAACCCATGCCAGGGAAGGAAGAATATCTTCATTCCGAGAAGTATGAAATTAGGAAGTGGGATTGGACTATTGAGAATAAAATTACCCACATTATATCTCGCCTTAATCATATAAGGAAAGAACATACCGCTTTACAACAAACGAATAATATTAGGTTCTGTGAAATACAAAACCCGCGACTAATCGCATTTTGTAAATGGGACGAATCTAAGACGAATAAGCTTCTTATTGTGATTAGTTTGGATGCAAATTACTCACAGCAAGGAATGCTCCAATTACCTACTGATATTCTAGATCCTTTTACCGAAAATGGATTGGTATTGCACGATTTGATAACCGATAACACCTATCATTGGACGAAAGAATGGAATTTTATTGAACTTCATCCAACCCTGCCTTTTCATTTATTTCACATCAAATAGTACCCTCCATGGCTAAGAACAAACAAGACTCTATTTTGCAACCCCCTTATACCTTTAAGTCGACCTGGGAAAATCTCATGGAAGACAAAAAGTTTATAAGTGTTTTTTTATCAGATATTCTTGAGGAATACGTATTGAAGCAACGCTGGTACGGAGGGAAAGCCAGCAAGTTAAAATACATTGAACTGCAGGAGTATTTCAAAATTCAGCAAAAAGGGGAAGTATACTATGGACTTTTATTGGAAGTTAACTTTGAAGAGGCATTTTACCAACACTATTTTCTTCCAATTGCCTTTGTAACGGATGCGTCTTATGCTGGGCAAGACAAGATATTACCATTAAAACTGAATGAGGAAGAGGGCCATATAATTGATGCATTGAATTTAGAATCCTTTCGCAAACTTGTCTTTGAGCGCATAGCTACGGCGCAACCCAATGATACCACACGTGTTAGATACCACAAAAGCATAAACTTTAAAGATTCTGTATACTACTCTTCAAGGTTTATGGGGTTGGAACAAAGCAATACCTCCATCATTATAAATGACAGATCGGTAATTAAGTTTTTTAGAAGGATCTATGCCGATACGAATCCGGATTTCGAAATGAGTCAGTTCTTGTCGGAAAGGAAGGAGTATAAGAACACCCCTGCATATCAGGGTAGTATCAGTATTATGGATACGGATAATGTGAACGTCACTATCGCTTTAATGCAAGAATTAGTGCCAAATGAAGGGGATGCTTGGGATTTTATGCTAAAGGAATTAAATAAGATCTTCAGTACCTTGGAGTACAAACAAATCAATGTAAGAGAATTGCCCAATACGGCGCTTTTTGATAGGTTGGAAATAAGGGATGTTCCTCCAGAAATTATTGATTGGGCTGGCTTAAATATCTTCTTAAAATTACAGACTCTTGCCAGACGAACGGCGGAAATGCATATTGCCCTTGGTTCAGAATTTGAGGATACGGCTTTTACCCCAACGCATTTTAATGGAGATTATGAAGTTTGGTTAAAAAACCGATTATTGTATCAGTTTCAGAATAGACTGAATACTGTAGAGAATAATTTACATCGTTTAAAGGGTTTGTCCTTAGATTTGGCGGCTGAGTTTTTGGAACGAAAGAACGAGATCAGGAAACGATTTGTAAACTTTGACTGGACCAAATTAAAGGGGGAGCGCATTAGAGTACATGGCGATTATCATCTGGGGCAGGTTTTAGTACAAGGAGATGACTTTTATTTGCTCGATTTTGAAGGAGAGCCGGAGAGTACTATTCGAGACAGGAAAGTGAAACAACCCCCTTTAAAAGATATTGCCGGCTTGTTTAGGTCGTTTCATTATGCTATTTATGCCACTATTTTTACCAATATAGAGAAATACCAGCACAGTCAGGAAGAACTGTTTATGGCAGGAGAACTTTTATACGGTTATTTTATTGGTGTATTTTTGGAAACATATGTCCGGCTTATTCAGGAACACAATTTAAATATCGGGTACCGTCAGGAACGTGTATTTTTATTAAAGTACTGTATGCTAGAAAAAGCGGTGTATGAACTAGGTTATGAAATGAATTCTAGGCCTTTATGGGCAGTAATTCCTTTACAAGGGATTATGAGTATTATTAACGAGTATAAATAAAATAAGTCTTATGGGTCAGGTAATCCCTTATAGTTTGTTTACAGATTTTGATATAAACCTTTTTAAAGCTGGAAAACACTTTAAGTTATATGAACTTCTGGGGTCTCACCCAGTAAAGCACAATGGTCAGGAAGGTACCTATTTTGCGGTTTGGGCTCCTTCGGCCAAGGCGGTATCTGTTGTTGGGGACTTTAATTACTGGATAGAAGGAGAACACAAACTAAATGTTAGATGGGACGAAAGTGGTATTTGGGAAGGCTTTATTCCTGGGGTAACACAGGGCGCCCTTTACAAATACAAAATTCAATCCCATAACCAAGATATAAAAACAGAGAAGGCAGATCCTTTTGCCCGCTATTGCGAACACCCACCAAATACAGCTTCTGTGGTATGGCAGTCTTCTTATAAATGGAAAGACAGCGTGTGGATGGATCAGAGGGAAGATAAGAACGCCTTATCGAAGCCTTACTCCGTTTATGAAGTGCATTTAGGTTCCTGGCGAAGAGGGGAGAATGGAGCGTTTCTAAGTTATCTGGAGTTAGCAAAGGAGCTGGTAGCTTACGTAAAAGAAATGAACTTTACGCATGTAGAATTTATGCCCGTAATGGAGTATCCTTATGATCCTTCCTGGGGCTATCAATTAACGGGCTATTTTGCACCTACATCTCGCTTTGGAAAACCAGAAGATTTTAAAGTCTTAGTAGATCAACTACACCAAAATGGTATTGGGGTAATTTTAGATTGGGTACCCTCTCATTTTCCTGAAGATGCTCACGGGCTGGGCTTTTTTGATGGTTCAAATCTCTATGAACATCCGGACAGAAGACGAGGATACCATCCCGATTGGAAAAGCCTAATATTTAATTACGGGAGAAATGAGGTAAGGGCATTTCTGATAAGTAATGCATTATTCTGGCTCGAGCAGTTTCATGTTGATGGTTTACGAGTAGATGCCGTGGCATCCATGCTATACCTGGATTATTCAAGAGAAGAAGGCGAGTGGGAGCCAAATATTTATGGCAACAACGAGAACCTGGAGGCTATTTCCTTCATTAGAGAGCTCAATGAAGTGGTCTATAGCACTTTCAAAGGAGTTCAGACTATTGCAGAAGAATCTACTTCATTTTCTATGGTCTCAAGACCTGTTAGTATAGGTGGTCTGGGATTTAGCATGAAATGGATGATGGATTGGGTGCATGATACCTTGGAATACTTTAAAAAAGAGCCTGTATACAGGCAACACCATCAAAATGACCTGACCTTTAGTATGACCTATGCTTTTACAGAAAATTTCATGCTTCCTTTCTCTCATGATGAGGTGGTCTATGGGAAACAATCGTTATTGTACAGAATGCCAGGCGATGAGTGGCAACGTTTTGCAAACTTGAGACTATTATTTGGCTATATGTTTACGCACCCTGGGACGAACTTGATATTTATGGGAGGAGAATTTGGGCAGTCTTCCGAATGGAACTTTCAACAGAGTCTGGATTGGCATTTGCTGGAATACGATTTCCACTCAGGAGTTCAGCATTTGATTAAAGACCTTAATACCTTCTATAAGAGTTCCCCAGCTTTGTATGAAAAGCAATTTATTCCGGAAGGTTTTGAGTGGATAGACTATGGGGATGCAGAAAATTCTGTTCTTAGCTTCATCCGTCATGGTAATGATCCCAAAGATGACCTGTTTATAGCTTGTAATTTTACACCTGTACCCCGGGAAAAATATCGTATTGGAATTCCCAAGAAATCAGGAAGTCTAAAAGAAGTTTTTAATAGTGATGCTAAAAAGTATGGAGGTAGTGGTGTAAAAAACACAAATATCAGGATTACCAAAACAGCATGGCATGGTCATAAAAACTCCGTAAACCTAACACTTCCTCCCTTGGGAATGGTTATTTTAAAGGGTTAACATCAATCTATATCGTTATAGTTCATAATTGAGGGCAATAAATTTTCTTTATTAATGCTAATGTGTTTTTTTTGTTAGCTTAATAATGTAACCCGCTATGATAACCAATACAGAATTAGAATATAAAGGAAATCTATATCCGAATCAGATAATAGGTTTCAAACAGGAAAAAGATAAATTTTACTTTACTACAGAAAACGGGGTTATCCTGGAACTTACAGTGCTGAGAAATAGTGCACTTCGCTTTAGGTATACCACAGATCAGATATTTCAACCAGACTTCTCCTACGCCATAAGTCCTGATGCGAGTAGAGGATATAATGAATTGGAGACCAAGGAAACCAATACCGAATATATCATTAAAACTTCTAAGATTAGTATTCTGGTCGATAAGAAAACACTTAGGACTCAGATTTCTGACCTGGAAGGAAATATAATCAATGAAGACGAATTAGGTTTTCACTGGGAAGAAAACTATGAATACGGGGGAAACTCTGTAAAAATGAGTAAAATAACCCAGGCCGCAGAAAGCTTTTACGGCTTGGGCGACAAAGCAACGCACACTAATTTAAAGGGAAAACGATTGCACAATTGGGTAACCGATCAATACGCATACGGGAAAGATCAGGATCCGCTGTACAAGGCTATTCCATTTTATATCGGACTACACCATAAGCACGCTTACGGTATCTTTTTTGACAACACTTTTAGAACCCATTTCGATTTTGCCCACGAGCGAAGAAACATAACAAGTTTTTGGGCAGACGGAGGCGAAATGAATTATTATTTTATCTACGGGCCCGAAATGTCGAAGGTAGTTAGAGATTATACAGATCTTACTGGTACTCCAGAATTACCACCTTTATGGGCTTTAGGGTTTCATCAATCGAAATGGAGTTATTTTCCAGAGGAAAATGTTAAGGGTATTGCCAAACAATTCAGGGACCTAAAAATACCTTGCGACGCTATATATTTAGATATCGACTATATGGACGGGTTCCGATGTTTTACATGGGATAAGAGTAGGTTTCCCGACCCGAAAAGAATGATCAAAGAACTGGAAGAAGATGGATTTAAGACCGTTGTAATGATCGACCCGGGGATTAAAGTGGATAAGGATTATTGGGTTTATAAGGAGGCTCTGGATAACGATTATTTTTGTAAACGAGCAGACGGACCTATAATGAAAGGAAAAGTATGGCCTGGCGAATGTAGTTTTCCTGACTTTACGAATCCAAAGGTAAGAAAATGGTGGGCAGAATTGTACAAGGAGCTTATGGCCGAGACTGGCGTTCATGCGGTTTGGAATGATATGAATGAACCAGCCGTCATGGAAGTTCCTTCAAAAACTGCTCCATTAGACACCAGACATGATTATGATGGTCACCCTTGTAGCCATCGAAAAGCACATAATATTTACGGGACTCAAATGGTGCGCGCAACGTATGAGGGAGTTAAAAAATACGTATATCCCAAAAGGCCATTTGTAATTACCAGAGCTGCTTTTGCAGGGGCACAGAGATTCTCCTCTACTTGGACAGGAGATAATGTCGCAACCTGGGAACATTTGTGGATTGCAAATGTACAAGTACAGCGCATGTGCTTGAGTGGTATGTCTTTCGTCGGTTCTGATATTGGTGGATTTGCAGAGCAACCAAATGGAGAACTTTTTGCAAGATGGATTCAGTTAGGGACGTTTCATCCATTTTTTAGAGTACATTCTAGTGGGGATCACGGAGACCAGGAACCTTGGTCGTTTGATAAAGGTGTAACCAAAATTGTACGGGAATACATCGAATTACGCTACCAACTACTTCCCTATCTATACACCATGTTTTGGAAGTATTCTAATGACAATATTCCCATGCTTAAATCTCTGGTATACTATGATCAGGAAGATATGCAAACCCATTTCAGAACGGATGAATTCATATTTGGAGATCACATTTTGGTATGTCCTGTTCAGGAGCCCAATGCCCAAGGTCGTAGGATGTATATCCCAAGAGGGAAATGGCATAACTACTGGACAGGGGAAACAGTAGAAGGAGGTATGGAAAAATGGGTGGCCGCGGATATTGATAAGATTCCGATGTTTATTAAGGAAGGGGCTATAATTCCTAAATACCCAATACAACAGTATGTGGGAGAAAAAGAGATTGATGTCTTGACCCTTGAAGCATACTACAAGCTTGGTGTAGAAACATCCACTGTTTACGAGGATGCGCAAGACGGATATGACTATACCAAAGGAAGTTTTAGTCTGCGAAACTTTAAACTGAGTGGGAAAGAGAAGGAATTGGTTATTCAACAGTTTAAGAGCGGAACCTATATCACACCTTACAGTACATTTAAACTAAAACTTATAGGTTTACCTTTTAAGGTGAAAAAGATAATTATAGATACGGAGGAAATAAGCCTAAAAGATGTAAAACTAAATGGAAGTAATATTATTGAAGTAACCAAAGATTTTTCCACACTTCATCTTTTAGGGGCTTAAAATTTTGTAATTTACTGTGATTACAAGATCATAAGTATGAAAAATAAGAGATTTTGTTTATTAGGAGTAATGTTATTACTCGTTGTAAACTGCAAGGTAAACCCGTTTACAGGGAAGAAAATGTTGAACTTTTATCCCAATAGTCAGCTCTTCCCAATGGCCTTTGCGGAATACGACCAATTTCTTGGTGCGAATAAAGTTCTAAGTAATAATTCCGAGGCACAGATGATAACGAGGGTGGGGAAACGCATTTCTTCTGCAGCCGAAAGATGGTTAAATGCTAATGGTTATCCAGGGTATTTAAAGGATTATCAATGGGAATACAACCTGGTACAAGACGAAACAGTTAATGCCTGGTGTATGCCTGGTGGCAAAATTGTTTTTTATACAGGTATTTTGCCTATTTGCGATGGTGAGACAGGGGTAGCCGTTGTAATGGGGCACGAAGTTGCTCATGCATTAGCGGATCACGGTGCCCAGCGAATGAGTGCAGGCACCTTGCAACAACTTGGTGCTGTCGCAGGTAACATTGCCATAAAGGACCCGCAATCGAGGAATATGTTTAATCAGGCCTATGGAATCGGATCTTCTGTTGGTGTTATGCTTCCATTTAGTAGAAATCATGAGACCGAGGCGGATAGAATTGGTCTTCAAATTATGGCTATAGCTGGATATAATCCAGACGAAGCAGCAGATCTTTGGCGAAGAATGAAGGCAAAATCAGGAGGACAAGCTCCGCCCGAGTTTTTAAGTACACATCCTTCCAATGATACACGGATTCAAAACCTTACGGCTTGGGCTCCACAGGCTAAGGAAGAGGCAAAGAAATTTGGTGTTACTGCATTTAAATAATTTTTTTATTTAGTATACTAGTGGCACTTTAAGTTATTCGCATCTCGACTTTATGAAATTAAAAATTCTTCCCAAAGGCAGTAAAAAACTGCTAAACGCCTGGGCCTTTTATGATTGGGCGAATTCGGTTTATAGCCTTACCATCGTATCTGCCATATTTCCTATTTTTTACGGTGCACTCTTTAGAGTTGCGGGTATAGAGAAAGTAATGGTATTTGGTGGCGAAATTGCCAGAGCACCCTTAATTAGCTACGTCACTTCTGCTGCATTTTTATTTATCGCCTTAGTAACCCCATTAGTATCCGGAATAGCAGATTATATAGGGAACAAAAAGGTTTTTATGAAATTTTTCTGTTACCTGGGAGGAATTTCGTGTATTGGATTGTACTGGTTTTCCTTAGAAAACATATATCTGGGAATCATTTGCTATTTCTTTGGGATTGTTGGTTTCTGGGTAAGTTTTGCCATAAATAACTCCTACCTCCCGGATATTGCCTTTCCGGAACAACAAGACGCCATAAGCGCCAAAGGGTTCTCCTTAGGGTATATTGGAAGCGTGATACTTTTGCTTTTAAATCTTGCTATGGTAATGAGTCCAGATACATTTGGGATAAAAGATACCGGAGAGAATGCTGCTGAAATTATTGCAATGAAGTATTCCTTTGTTACAGTGGGAGTTTGGTGGATACTGTTTAGCCAGTATACGTTTTTTTACTTACCTAAGGGCAGAAAACGAGAAGGGATAAGAGAAAACATTGTATTAAATGGTTTTAGAGAATTAAAAGGGGTTTGGCTTCAATTAAGGGATGAGCATCGATTGAAGAAATACCTGATTGCATTCTTTGTTTATAGTATGGCAGTTCAGACGGTGATGCTTATCGCTGCATATTTTGGCGAAGAAGAAATCATGTGGGCTTCGGATTCGGAAAGAACTACGGGCCTGATCGTCAGTATAATGCTTATTCAGCTAATTGCCATAATCGGTGCTACACTTACGGCAAAGGCATCGGAGCGGTTTGGAAATATACTTACTCTAATGGTAATCAATTTTTTGTGGGTACTCATATGCATCTATGCTTACTTTTTAGTTACTCCCATGGATTTTTATATAGCAGCAGGTTGTGTAGGATTGGTAATGGGAGGCATACAAGCACTATCGCGTTCTACCTATTCCAAATATATTCCGGAAACAAAGGATACAGCTTCTTTCTTTAGTTTTTACGACGTAGCTGAGAAAATAGGAATTGTCATCGGAACCTTTTTGTATGCCGCAATTATCCAATATACGGGCAGCATGCGTGATGCAACTATTTTCCTCGGGACTTTCTTCCTTTTGGGCCTTTACTTACTCACTAAAGTGCCAAAAAAACCCTGACAATTTTGTCAGGGTCTGATAAAACTGTGATGGATTTATCCCTTACTAATATCTCCCGATCCAGAAGCCTTGCTGTCTATCTTCTTGGGATTCCCTTTGTAGTGGATATCACCAGAACCTGAAACTCGTGCTTTTAGCATCTCATTGGCTGTAACCCTAATGTCGGCAGAACCTGAAATACTTGCATTGACATTGTCAGCCTCAAGGTCGTAGGCTTTAATATCTCCTGATCCGGAAATCTTAGCTTCAAAATTATTCGCTTTTCCTTTTAGGTTGATATCTCCTGAACCCGACATAGATGCACTGACATCCTCTGCTTCAACCGATAAAGTAATGTCTCCAGAACCAGATAAATTGGTATAAAAGTTCGTCGCGCTAATGGTAGTTTCACTGACAATGTCTCCGGAACCAGAAAGTGTAACGCCGGATACAGATTCTACAGGAACAGTAATATAAATACCTCCATTATTTTTCCAGGAGGAGGGTTGAAGATTTACTCCTTTAGCAACCTTAATGACCAATTTATCGTTTTTTACTTCGGTTTTTATGTGTTCCAAAAGATTAGACTCTCCCTCTAAAGTCAGGTTACCTTCTGAACCTTCGACAAGAATTACATCAAACCAACCTGATACGGCTATTACATCGTAATCTCCTGTTGTTCTTTCTATGGTTGTTCTGTCACCATTTCCTTTAATCTTTTTTCCCCACTGTGCGTACGTGATAGTTGTAAGAAGAAGGGATATGCCTAATAATAGTGTTTGTTTCATGATTGCGTATTTATAGAATTAATTAATTTTTATAAAAGCTTATTCCGCCATAGTCACTGCTAATGGAAACCATATTACTGCTATTAGCATCACCATAATATCCTTTGTAATAGCGTTCGTTGGATTTTTCTTTGCTAATGTTTATTTCAAAATCATCTTTACCACTAACTCCTGCATACTCCGTAGTAATCTCGAAATTAAAATTATATAGCGGATCATAACCAATTTTTATACCCGTGTAGTCGGTACGTATGGTAACGTTACCAGCGTCCCAGGCAAGGTTTTTTATTTTAAGGGATCCGTAATCGGCACTAATATCCACATTGCCATGTATATCTCCTAAACTAACCGTAATGTAGTCTCCATTACCTTCCACATTTTTTGCCTCACCAACTTCAAGCTTACCATAGTCTGAAGTATATTCTAAATTCTCCATTTGTACAATCGAAGAATTTGTATAGTCTGCATTCACTTGGAGGTCGCCGGCTTTTTGTATGGTAAATCCGGAGTAGTCCGCTGAAATTTTACCACTATTTATATAGTCTATGGTCGATTTGGAAGTGTAATCAAATTTAAGGTCATTATTCCTTCCGTGTAACTCGCCAATTTCCAGACGTCCATAGTCGCATCTTATTTTGGCATGTCCATCGATTCTATCAAGTATGATATTGCCGTAGTCGTTGTTAAAATATACACTATTTTTTATGGGAACTTTTATAGTGTAATTAATCTGCATGTTGACATTTTTACTGTTACCCCAATTCCATCCCCAATTGCTTTTTCCCTTGTTAAAAATCGTTCTGGCAGAAACCATGCTACTGCTCGCTTCAAAGTCGACCGTAATATCATCCAGTTTCTCCTGTACCTTACTCTCGTTATTGCCACTTGTTTTGATGTGCACTTCTATAACAACTCTGTTTTCATCCCAAGAAGTAACGTTGAGGTTACCATAACTGTTCGACACTTTTAATAGGGCATCGGAATTCACTTCAAATTCTTTTTTTATGGTTTTCTCTTTGTTGTGTTTGCCCTTGAGATCTTTGCCATGGGCGTAGCCTAAAGAAGGTACCACCAAAAGTGCAAGGAGATAGTATTTAAATAGTAAGATTTTCATTATCGTAAGTTTTAAAATTTTTAATTGTTTCTATTTTATTCATAACCTCCTGCAGAAGGTCAATTCTTGTTTGAAAGTTGGTTATCATAGCACTTAAAATTAATTTGCTATTTCCGCCATCAATCAGATCTTGTTCTAATTTGGCATAGTTTGCTTCCAACTTTTTAAGCTGTACCATGCTATCTTCCACCAATTTTTGAGTATCCGGTGTACTAGCATCTTCTAACTCTTTTATTTGCTCCTCTATTAAGCTGGCAAAGTAAAACTGGGTTTGGGAGACTTCTGGAGAAATACTTGCCACTTGTTCTTCTGTGCTAGGCCTATTCAGCAATAGAGTAAGGCCAGCAGCTACTAAGACCAGTATGGAGGCAGCGATTCGCAAAGGTCTCCAAATCACACTTTTAGTGCGTTGCAGGGGTATCACCTTGTTTTGGTGGTTTAATTTTTCCAAAAACCGCTCCCGGTGCCCTTGAGGAGGTTCATTTAAATCAAAGGAACCATCCAGCTTCTTAAATAAATCTTCCAAATTATTATCTTTCATTTCTTTCTTCTTTCATTTTTTTTCGCAGACTTTCTTTAGCTCTCGAAATAATAGTTCTGCAGTTGGCATAGCTAACATTCATTATGGTACTCACTTCTTCATAGTCGTATCCTTCGATTAGATGTAAGGTCAAAGAAATTCTGTAATTATCCTTTAATTGGTTCATGGTATCCATTACTTTTTGAGCCAATTGTTCTGAACGTCCACGATCCTCAGAAACTTCATCATTATCTTCGACCTTGTATAAATAATCATCTAATCCTACTTCATTCTTCTTTCTTTTTGTACGGTAGTGGTAGATGCTTTTATTAACTACAATTCGTTTTAACCAGGCACCAAAGCTTACTTCTCTTTTAAACGTGTCTAGTTTTGTAAAAGCATTTAAAAAAGCTTCCTGCATAACGTCCTCGGCCTCGGCTGAATCTTTTACAATTCGGTTAGCAGTGTTGTACATTGCTTTGTAATACCTATCGTAAAGTTCCATTTGTGCACTGGACCGACCTTCTAGACATAGTTGAACTAATTCTTCCGTATTTAATTTATTTTGGCTCAAAAAATAAATGGTTTGTATCAAAGATGGTTGAAATTAATAATTGTTACACTTTATAGAGAAAAAAAACTTAGTTGGCACAACTATTGTCCTTAGGAAAGTAAAAAGCTTCTATTTGCAAGGGTTGTGGTAATTCAGTCTACCATTTTCCTACCAGAAATCAGATAGACGTATGTGAAATGCTGTCTGCTAATGACAGATTGACCGAAAATTGTACTATGAGCCATTCTAGTTTTATAAAATTTGACAATATGACGTTACACGGAATTGATGAAGATTCTGAATTAATACCTCTTTTAACACCAGAAGACGAAGAAGAGATGAACAAGGAAGATCTGCCAGAGACTCTTCCGATACTGCCTCTTAGAAACACCGTGCTGTTTCCCGGGGTAGTAATACCGATAACGGCAGGTAGAGATACCTCTATAAATCTAATTAAGGATGCCAATAAAGGATCAAAAGTTATTGGAGTTGTATCTCAAAAAGATGAAGAAACCGAAAACCCTGGAGTAAAAGATATAAATGCCTTGGGTACGGTTGCCAGAATTTTGAGGGTCTTAAAGATGCCAGATGGTAATACAACGGTTATCATTCAGGGTAAAAAGCGTTTTGAAATTGCTGAAGTACTAACGGAGTCTCCTTATTTAACCGCCACTATACGAGAGGCTGGAGAGATTAGACCAGCTCCTGATGATAAAGAGTTTTTGGCGATAATAGACTCGATCAAAGAAATCGCATTAAAAATAATCAGGAATAATCCGAATATACCCAGTGAAGCTTCTTTTGCCATAAAGAATATTCAGAGTAATTCCTTTCTTATCAATTTTGTTGCCTCGAATCTCAATCTGGATGTGAAGGATAAACAAGAGCTCTTAGAAATTGGAAATTTAAGTGAAAGGGCTTTGGCTGCTTTAAAGTATATGAATGTAGAATTGCAAAAATTGGAGTTGCAAAAAGATATTCAGTCTAAGGTACGCAATGATATGGATCAGCAGCAGAGGGAGTATTTTCTTCACCAGCAAATGAAAACCATCCAGGAGGAATTAGGAGGAGGATCTTATGATGAGGAAATTGAAGAAATGCGTACAAGAGCCAAGGACAAAAAATGGAATGACAAGGTTGGACAGCATTTCACCAAAGAACTGGCTAAAATGCAAAGGATGAATCCTCAGGTAGCCGAATATTCTATACAACGGAATTATTTAGACTTGTTTTTGGATCTCCCATGGAACGAGTATTCTAAGGATAAGTTCGACTTGAAGAGAGCGGAGAAGATTCTCAACAGGGATCATTACGGTCTCGAGGATGTTAAGCGAAGAATTATAGAATATCTCGCTGTTCTAAAACTTCGTAACGATATGAAATCTCCGATTTTATGTTTATATGGCCCTCCAGGAGTGGGTAAGACATCTTTAGGCAGATCGGTAGCTGAAGCCTTAGGCAGAGAGTATGTTCGCATGTCTTTAGGAGGTCTGAGGGATGAAGCAGAAATTAGAGGGCATAGAAAAACGTATATTGGGGCGATGCCCGGAAGAATTTTGCAAAGCATTAAAAAAGCCGCAACTTCTAATCCAGTTTTTATCCTCGATGAAATAGACAAATTGAGTTCCAGCCATCAGGGAGATCCATCTTCTGCTATGTTGGAGGTCTTGGATCCGGAGCAAAACAGTGAATTCCATGACAATTTCTTGGAAATGGGTTACGACCTTTCCAAGGTTATGTTCATAGCTACGGCAAATAATCTGAGTACTATTCAACCAGCACTTAGAGATAGAATGGAAATAATCAATGTAACAGGTTATACCATTGAAGAAAAAGTGGAGATTGCCAAGCGGCATTTACTGCCAAAACAGCTTAAAGAACACGGACTTACTACCACAGATTTGAAGGTTGGGAAGAAGCAACTCGAAAAAATTGTGGAGGGGTATACCAGAGAATCTGGCGTGAGAGGTTTAGAAAAACAACTTGCCAAAATGGTCCGATTTGCGGCAAAGTCTATTGCAATGGAGGAAGAGTACGAGGTTAAAGTTACAGATGAGACAATTGAGAAGGTATTAGGACCCGCCCGTTTAGAGAGAGATAAATACGAGAACAATGATGTGGCAGGGGTAGTAACCGGACTAGCATGGACCAGTGTTGGCGGAGATATCCTTTTTATTGAATCGATATTGTCTAAAGGAAAAGGGGCCCTGAACATCACCGGAAACTTAGGCAAAGTGATGAAGGAATCGGCCACCATCGCCATGGAATATATAAAATCTAATGCAGAAAGCTTTGATATAGACCCTACGGTTTTCGATAAGTACAATGTACATATTCACGTACCGGAAGGAGCTACACCAAAGGACGGACCAAGTGCTGGTATAACCATGCTTACCTCTTTGGTTTCCTTATTTGCTCAAAAGAAAGTCAAGAAAAGTTTGGCAATGACCGGTGAGATTACACTTAGAGGAAAAGTATTGCCAGTAGGGGGTATAAAAGAAAAAATCTTGGCCGCAAAACGAGCGCGCATAAAAGAGATTATTCTGAGCGAAGAGAACAGAAAGGACATTCTGGAAATAAAAGAGGCTTATTTAAAGGGGCTAACATTTCATTATGTTAGCGAAATGAGTGAGGTGATTGCCATCGCAATTACCAAACAAAAAGTAAAGAATGCCAAAGTGTTGTAGTACTTTAGTATGGTCTCTTCAGGGAGTGTTACAAGAATGTTTTAATTGATGTTATTTAGGTTTAATTAATTCAAATGGATAAAATTACCATTGCCATAGACGGATTTTCTTCTACAGGGAAGAGTACGGTTGCAAAACAATTGGCAAATGCACTCGAATATCTCTATGTAGACTCAGGTGCAATGTACCGTGCAATTACCCTCTATGCCATGAGAAGGGAATGTGTTGAAAATAACCAGATACATACGGAAAGATTAATTTCAATACTTCCTGAGGCATCTCTCGAATTTAAATACAATGCATCTTTAGGGTATGGTGAGATGTTTCTCAATGGAGAAAATGTCGAGACAGAAATAAGGAAAATGGATGTCTCAAAACTAGTTAGTAAGGTATCGGTTATTCCTGAAGTCCGTAAGAAACTTGTCGCTATTCAAAAAGAAATGGGGAAGCGAAAGGGAGTGGTTATGGATGGTAGGGATATTGGGACTGTGGTTTTTCCTGATGCAGAGTTAAAAATTTTTATGACTGCATCCGCACAAAAAAGGGCATCAAGAAGATACAAGGAATTATTAGATAAGGGAGAGGAGGTTACCTACGAACAAATATTAAAAAACGTAGAAGAGAGAGATCGAATAGATTCCAGTAGAGAGATCTCTCCTTTAAAAAGGGCTGCAGATGCCATTCCTTTTGATAATAGTGATATGGGCTTGGAGGAACAATTTGAGAGAATTTATGCCTTTGCTACAAAGCTAATAGATAAAAAAAAGAACGCCGACTAGGCGTTCTTTTTTAATTTTTGCTCCTTACAAATTTGGTATGACCAAAACCTGATCCGGATGAATTAAGTCTGGATTGCTTAATATATTTGTATTGGCTTCAAATATCTTGTTGTATTTCATGGCGTCTCCGTAATAGTGCTTGGAAATCTTACTTAAAGATTCACCGCTTTTTACGGTATGTCTGTGATAAACACTCCCATCTTCGACGGTTATATTGGCTTTGATATCGGATGGATTTTCACCCCCAATTTCTTTGATCTTGTCCCATATCAAATTCTTTTCATAAGGGGTATGCGCTTCCCCCTTTATCTTTAGAACACCGTTCTCTTCGGATACGTCACCGTTTTTTACCCCTAGTTTTTCGCCTAAATTAAGTACATCCTGATATTTAGATTTTACACTCATAATTTTTATTTTTCTGTTTAGTTTATTCCTAAAACAAGGTACAAAAAATAAGGTTAACCCTAAGGCAAATAACTCCGGAAATACCTTTATTTAGAGGTCTGACTTTAAGTGTTTTGTAATAAGAAAATTATGTTGTATTTTTGCACTCCTTTTTTGCAAATAATCAAGAGGAAAAAGGAAGATAAAAAACATAACTACTTTTACGGGAATTGCTAAACTCTTGAAGGTACCGTAAAATACAAATAGTAATCAGCACATGGCTGAAGAAAAACAAACTGCAGAAGTAGCCGAAGCTACTGAAGTAAAAACAGAACAAACGGTGGAAACACCAAAGCAAGATCCACAAGAATTTCTAGACAATTTTAACTGGGAGAAGTACGAAGAAGGAATTGAACGAGTAGAAGATTCTAAATTAGAAGAATTCGAAAAGTTAGTTGGGGAAAACTTTGTAGATACTGCTGATGAGGAAGTAGTACAAGGTGTGGTAACTCATCTAACAGACAGAGAAGCTATCATTGATATCAATGCTAAGTCGGAAGGTGTTATTTCTTTAAACGAGTTTCGTTACAATCCTGGTCTTAAGGTAGGCGACAAAGTAGAAGTTCTTATCGATATTAGAGAAGATAAGAGTGGACAATTAGTTTTATCGCACAGAAAGGCAAGAACAATAATGGCATGGGATAGAGTAAACGCTGCCCATGATAAAGAGGAAGTTGTTACTGGTTTTGTAAAGTGTAGAACTAAAGGAGGAATGATAGTCGACGTATTCGGTATTGAAGCGTTCTTACCAGGATCACAAATCGATGTAAAACCAATTAGAGACTACGATCAGTACGTAGGCAAGAATATGGAATTCAAAGTGGTTAAGATTAACCATGAATTCAAAAATGTTGTTGTTTCCCACAAGGCACTTATAGAAGCCGACATTGAAGAACAAAAGAAAGAAATAATCAGTCAGCTAGAAAAAGGTCAGGTACTGGAAGGCATCGTGAAGAATATAACTTCTTACGGTGTGTTTATTGATCTAGGTGGTGTTGATGGTCTAGTACATATCACAGATCTTTCTTGGAGCAGAATTAATCATCCGAATGAGGTGGTAGAATTAGATCAGAAACTCAATGTGGTAATTTTAGATTTTGATGACAATAAATCTAGAATCCAACTTGGCTTGAAACAATTAGAAAAACATCCATGGGATGCCCTTGGCGATGAAATCAAAATTGGTGACAAGGTCAAAGGAAAGGTTGTAGTTATTGCAGATTATGGAGCATTCCTAGAAGTTGCTGAAGGAGTTGAAGGTCTGATTCATGTATCCGAAATGTCTTGGTCTACGCACCTAAGATCTGCTCAGGATTTCGTTAAAGTAGGAGATGAGTTAGAGGCAGTTGTATTAACTCTAGATAGAGAAGATCGCAAAATGTCGCTTGGTATCAAACAACTTACTCCGGATCCATGGACCGATATCACTACAAAATACCCAGTAGGGTCTAGACATAAAGGTATCGTTAGAAACTTTACGAATTTTGGAGTCTTTGTTGAATTAGAAGAGGGTATTGATGGACTTATTTACATTTCCGATTTATCTTGGACTAAGAAAATAAAGCATCCTTCTGAATTTGTTGCAGTAGGAGATACCTTAGAAGTAGAAGTTCTTGAATTGGATGTTGAGGGACGTAAATTGAGTTTAGGCCATAAACAAACCACGGAGAATCCTTGGGATAAATATGAGCAAGAATTTGCGGTCGGTACCGTTCATAAGGCAGCTATCTCTGAAATAGTAGACAAAGGAGCTATCATCGAGTTTAATGATGACATCACAGCTTTTGTTCCCCAGAGACATATGGAGAAAGAAGATGGTCAGAAATTAAACAAGGGTGAAGAGACCGAGTTTAAGATAATTGAATTCAACAAAGAGTTTAAACGCGTAGTTGCCAGTCATACCGCTATTTTTAAAGAAGAAGAGGAGCGTAATGTAAAAGTGGCTAAGAAGAAAGCTGCCGTAGCGGCAGATGAATCTAAGCCGACTCTAGGTGACGCGAATGAACAACTTCAGGCTTTGAAAGATAAAATGGAGGCCGCTAAGAAAAAGAAATAAGATCTTAGCTAAAGTGTTTGTTTAAAAAGAAAGGAAAGCCTTGGCGAATGTGCCAGGGCTTTTTTTTGCAATAGATAATTAAAGAATTTCCGCTTCGTTCTAATAGAATATAAAAATCGCCACTAGATTTAATGATAAATTCCTACTTTTGTAACCGCAAGCTGTAGGTTTACTAGTGTATGAGTCAAAAAGTATTGCTTTCTTCCAAAGAGATTAACATTATCCTGCATCGATTGGCCTGCCAGCTTTTAGAACACCATTTAGATTTTTCGGAAACAGTTCTCTTGGGATTACAACCAAGAGGAATCTACCTGTCCAATCGACTTACAAAGATTTTACAAGAAGAGTATAACGTTGAGCATATAAATCATGGGATGCTCGATATTACTTTTTACAGAGACGATTTTAGAAGAGGAGATAAGACGCTCGAAGCAAGTAAAACCAAAATAGATTTTTTGATAGAAGGGAAGAAGGTGGTGTTAATTGATGATGTGCTTTATACGGGAAGAAGCATTCGAGCGGCACTAACCGCTATTCAGTCTTTTGGAAGACCAAAAGAAATAGAATTATTAACGCTGATAGATCGAAGGTTTAGCAGGCATCTGCCCATTCAACCGAATTACAGAGGTCGTCAGGTCGATGCAATTAACGAAGAGAAAGTACAGGTGCTTTGGAAAGAAAATGAAGGAAAGGATATAATTTATTTGGTCAATAAATAACATATGAGTGCATTAAGTGTAAACCACTTGTTAGGAATAAAATATCTTAAGGTTGAAGATATTCAGCTCATTTTTGAAACTGCCGATCATTTCAAAGAGGTAATCAACAGGTCGATAAAAAAGGTACCTTCCTTACGAGACATTACTATCGCAAACATATTTTTTGAGAGTAGCACCAGAACTAAATTATCTTTTGAGCTGGCAGAAAAGCGACTTTCTGCCGATGTTATCAATTTTTCAGCAGCCCAATCGTCTGTTAAGAAAGGGGAAACCCTTATCGATACGGTCAATAATATCCTGTCTATGAAAGTAGATATGGTAGTCATGCGCCACCCCAATGCAGGTGCCGGTATCTTTCTTTCGAATCACGTTTCCGCCTCTATAATCAATGCGGGTGACGGGGCTCATGAGCACCCCACCCAGGCTTTGTTGGACGCCTATTCCATCAGGGAGCGCCTAGGAGGCGTAGGGGGAAGAAAGGTGGTCATAGTTGGGGATATCCTCCATTCCCGGGTAGCTCTATCCAATATCTTCGCCCTGCAGATGCTGGGGGCAGAGGTAAAGGTCTGCGGCCCAAAGACCTTGATGCCTAAATACGTGGAGTCCCTGGGAGTTCAGGTAGAGGATAATCTCAGGAAAGCTCTGGAATGGTGTGATGTGGCTAATATGCTCCGTATTCAAAACGAAAGGATGGATATGTCCTATTTTCCCACCCTTAGGGAATATACCAAGCAATTTGGAATCGACAGGGCCCTGCTCGATAGTTTGGACAAGGAAATTGTCATCATGCACCCCGGTCCCATTAACAGGGGGGTGGAGATCACCAGCGACGTAGCGGATTCAGACCAGTCCATCATTCTCAACCAGGTGGAGAATGGCGTGGCGATTCGCATGGCCGTGATATATCTTCTGGCTTCCAAGATTAAATAGTACACTATGATTTTTAATAAAGATGGGAATACGACCATCGTACTTCAGGAAAATACCTCTTTGCTAGACTTCCGGAAAAATCTGGAAAAGGAATACTCAAGAGTTAAAAATGATCATCTGATCCTTAATCTGTTTTCATTTGGACCTCTGACCACCTCCGACTTACTCGAGTTTATGGAACTCTCCAATCGGCATCGGGGAGGGCGTAAATCCTTTGTTCTGGTGAGCAGTGAAGTTGCTCCCGATGATATCCCGGAGGAGATCAGTTTGGTCCCTACCCTTCAGGAGGCCCGGGACATCATCGAAATGGAGGAGATCGAAAGAGATCTTGACCTCTGATATATGGGAGCCGGACCTGGAATGCGATTGCAAATCCTGGGCTGCTATGCGGCGACTCCCAGATTCCAGACCCCTCCGAGCGGACAGGTTCTCGAAGCGGGAAAGCACCTGATGCTCATCGATTGCGGTGAAGGCACCCAAATGCAACTGCGGCGGTACAAGGTGCGCTTTAGCCGCATTGAACACATTTTTATTTCTCATCTCCACGGGGATCATTTTTTTGGGTTGCCTGGCCTTGTCGCCTCCTTCCGGTTACTCGGGAGGGAAAAACCCCTGCACATCTATGGTCCTAAGGGGATTAAGGAGGCCATAACCCTCCTTTTAAAACTTGGGGATTCCTGGACGAATTTTCCATTGCACTTCCATGAGCTCTCCAGTTCAGATTCCGAAGTCATCTTTGAAAACTCCTCCCTCTCCGTGAGAACCCTGCCCCTGGATCATCGGATTTATACCAACGGATTTCTATTTACCCTCTCAGGAGGGGATCGGAGACTAAAGGTTGAAGAAGCGGAGCGATTGGGGGTGGATAAGGCGTATTATCGCAAAATAAAACAGGGTTCAGACGGGCAGGATGCCCACGGCAATCTTATTGAGAACGCCCTGCTAACAGATCCTCCGCCCCCTTCCAAATCGTATGCCTATTGCAGTGATACGGCCTTTTCCCCGAATTTGATCCCAATTCTAAAGGATGTGGATGTCCTGTACCACGAAGCCACTTTTTTAGAAGCTGAAGCCGCTTTAGCACAAAAAACAAAACACTCCACAGCAGTTGAAGCCGCCCGAATCGGAAGGGATGCCGGGGTCCGACGCCTGATTTTGGGACACTATTCCACCCGTTATCCCACCCTTGATGCTTTTCAACAAGAGGCGGGAAGGTACTTCCCGGGAGTTGAGCTTGCCGAAGAGGGGAAGGTATTTGAGTGGTAAACCAAAGGAGATAGGTAGCCGGCATCCTTTGAATATACTGGCATTTTAGCAATTTGTTTGTAACTTAACAGACTTGAAAAGTGTTATGCAGGAAGATCTTGGTAATTATCGGAAAGTCTACGACAAGGAGCAATTGCTTGAGTCCAATGTGCCCGAAAATCCTTTAGAACTTTTCAGGAAATGGTTCTATGAGATAGAAGCGAGTGGTGGTGTTGACGAGCCCAATGCCATGACCGTTGCTACCAAAGGCCTGGATGGTTTTCCCAAGAGCCGGGTCGTCCTTTTAAAGCGATTCACAGCGGAAGGTTTTATATTTTACACCAATTACAATAGTGAAAAGGGTCGGGCGATTGCTGCAGACCCGAGGCTTTGCCTTTCTTTTTTCTGGCCTTTTATGGAACGGCAGATAATCATCAAAGGGAGGGCGGAGAAACTTGCAGAAAACCTTTCGGATG
>CAZWPZ010000145.1:0-10496 GCA_964636005.1 uncultured Eudoraea sp. | reverse complement strand
TATTTCTTTGGTTATCTGAATCATATACGTGCCCATAATTCATTTCCCGATTTTTTATGGAGGAATCAAGAAAAAGTTCTTCTACCTAATGACATTATTATGCAACAAGAAGGGTATGCGAAAGGCATAGGATCCGTTTCTACGAACAAGGAGGTATATTCTAATGATTTATTTACAAAAGAGGCCCTTTCTTTTATTTCCGAGTCGAAGGACCAACCTTTCTTTTTGTATTTAGCGTATACTATTCCACATGCAAACAACGAGCATAAACTTCTGGACCCACATGGTATGGAAGTACCAAGTTTGGGAGAATATGAAAATAAAGAATGGCCGGAAGTAGAAAAAGCTAAGGCTGCTGCTATTAACAGAATGGATTCTTATATGGGTGAATTGATGAAATTGTTGCGACAGGAAGGCTTGGATGAGAATACTTTAGTAATTTTTTCCAGCGATAATGGACCCCATGCTGAGGGCGAGGTAGATCCGGAATTTTTTAAAAGCAACAGTCCTTTTCGGGGGATCAAAAGAGATCTTTATGACGGAGGAATTAGAGTACCTATGATTGCGAGGTGGCCAGGGAAAATTGCAGCCAACACAACAACAGACCATTTATCCGCCTTTTGGGATGTGATGCCGACTCTGGGTGAACTTGCTAAGGCGCCTATTCCTTCGAATACTAATGGTATTTCATTTTTGCCAACACTATTAAATCAGGAGGAATCGCAGGAAAAACACCCTTACCTCTATTGGGAATTCACTGAAAAAGGAGGGAAACAAGCGGTATTAAAAGACAATTGGAAACTCGTCTATTTTATTCGGGATAAAACATACGAACTATATAAACTTTCTCAGGATGTTGCAGAAAAAATAGATGTCTCAGCAGAAGAACCCGAGATGTTCCAGGAGTTAAAAGAGATTATGGAAACCTCAAGGACAGAGTCCTCGGAATTTCCATTACCACTGTAACATCTAGCTAAAACGTTGCTTCGCTTCTTCCAGTATGGTTTCGGTTGCCGTGGCACCACTTCGGGTACACCCTGCCTCCTGTACGCCAATCAATTGATCCAAAGTTCTAACCCCACCAGCCGCTTTTAATTTTACCTCAGGGCCAATACTCTCTTTCATTAATCGTAAGACAGGAAGGGTAGCGCCTTTATAATTATAGTCGCCATTCTCGTTTTTAACAAATCCAAAACCGGAAGAAGTTTTTACATAGTCGGCTCCGACCTCCGTACATATCTGACACAATTTAACAATGTCTTCCTCTTTGACGACAAAGTCCGTTTCAAATATAACTTTTACAATGGCATCATATTTATGAGAACAATCTGTGACAGCCTTTATTTCACGTCGTATATAATCCCAATCTCCCTGTAAGGCCTTCCCGATATTTATAACCATATCAATTTCAACAGCACCATCCTTACAAGCCGTTTCTGTTTCAAAAACTTTAACCTCAATGGCCGAATTCCCGGCAGGAAAACCTATAACGCAACCAACTAACACATCAGAATCTGCGAGTAACTCTACTGCTTGTTTAACAGCATAAGGCTTTACACATACCGATGCTACATGGTATTTTTTGGCTACCGCACACTCTCTACTCAGATCGGCATCTGTTAGGGTAGGGTGTAAGATAGAGTGATCGATCATTTTGGCTAGTTCCGAAACTTTACTATTCATATCGCTATTATTATGCTTGATATTAGACTTAGTTTAATTATATGGGACAATAGTACAAAATTTAACTTGTACGTACAAGTTAAAAAATGTAGTTTTGGTTTCACCTTAATTTTGGCAAATGAATATACGAAAGGAGCTAGCCTTAAAACTAAAACACTTTAATCCGCCAAACGAAACAAGAGCCTTAGTAGGGTTTGATGGATATATTGATGTTATTCAGAAAATGGTTTTTAACGCAGTTGGTGATAACAGAACCTATTTTAAGGAAATAAAGCAATTGGCCGGACATATACTTGCTGCTTCTGGTAAAAGTGCTCAGTTTGAATTGCGTACAGAAACAGTAAAAATGGGAGGTAATGCTCCTATTATGGCAAATGCTTTGGGATATCTTGGTTTAAAAAATTATTGTGTCGGCATGCTGGGCGAGCATGAGATACACGAGGTTTTTAACAATATGAGCTCCAATTGCAATCTATTGTCTATTGGCCCTTCTGCGACCTCAAACGCTCTGGAGTTTGAAGATGGAAAACTTATTCTCTCTGAGGTAAGTTCTTTTGATAATCTCAATTGGGACTATTTGCAAAACACCAATTGTTTTCAGGAAGTTTTGCAAGGGATGCAAAGCAGTCGTCTTCTGGCTATGGTAGACTGGAGCAATCTTCCTATGGCAACACAATTATGGGAATCTCTATTGCATCAACTAGAAAATAATTCGGGAGATGAAAAACTGTTTTTTTTCGACCTCTGCGACCCAACTAAAAAGACGAAAGAAGAAATTATTGATGTTTTAAACCTAATCGGAAAATTTTCTAAAATAGGGACTTCGATACTTGGCTTAAATGAAAATGAAGCGCTAAAAGTATACCAAGCGATTTTTGGGAAGTCCAGTCCAAAATCCATAACTTTAGCTGAAGTGGGTAGGGCCATTTATGCAGAGTTGCAGGTAGATCTTTTACTTATCCACCCTGTAGATTACAGCTTGGTAATTTCTAAAAATGGGGTAATAGAAGAGAAAGGATATCGAATTACTTCTCCAAAACTACTTACCGGAGGTGGCGATAATCTCAATGCGGGTTTCTGTTTTGGTCTAGTTAATGATTTTTCTTTAGTGGAATGTCTTCAAATAGGAATGGCGGTATCAGCAGTTTATGTGAAAAATGGTAAGAGTCCGACTCTTATGGAAGTACAGGAATTTATCGAGCAAAACGCAAAATGAAATTATAATGCAAAAAAACAAAATACGAACGGTGGTGGCCGGAGTTGGTTTTATAGGACCAATACACATAGAATCTTTAAAACGAATTAATACAGTAGATGTAGTAGCCATATTTCATCCTGATGAAGAGAGCGCGAAGGAGAAGGCAATGGAACTAGGTGTACCTAGTTATTATACGGACTACACTACTATGTTAGAAGAAGAAGACTTTAGTTGCATACATATTTGTAGCCCAAACCATATGCACTACGAAATGGCAAAGGCGGCCATATTAAGAGGGAAGCATGTAGTTTGCGAAAAGCCACTTGCAATATCTATAAAGGAGGCAGAAGAATTATTGCTCCTGGCAGAACAAGAAAAGTGTGTACATGCCGTAAATTTTAATGTGAGGTACTATCCTTTGATAAGGGAAATGAAAAAACAAAGGGAAAATGGGCAATTAGGAGACCTTCATTCTGTGATTGGAAGTTATTTACAGGATTGGCTATTTTTGGCAACGGACTACAATTGGCGACTAGAAAAAAGTCAATCTGGAGATAGTAGGGCCATTGCCGATATTGGGTCGCACCTTATGGATCTGATTGAATATGTAACAGGTTTAAAAATTGTTAAGGTGATGGCAGACTTTTCTACCGTACACCCTATCCGGAAGCGACCTACAAAACCAATAGAAACCTATTCTGGTAAAATTTTAAAGGCAGAAGACTACGAGGATGTACCCATTAATACCGAAGACTACGCGAGTGTTCTATTGCGCTTTGAAGATGGCACCCGAGGGGTCATTACGGTAAGTCAGGTTGCCGCAGGAAGGAAGAACAGGATTAGTTTAGAAATCTCTGGATCTCAGCAGACAATGGCATGGTGTTCCGAGTCACCGAATGAACTATGGATTGGAAAAAGGGACACAGCCAACCACCTTCTGATGCGAGACCCAGCTCTGGTAGACGCTGAGGTACGCTCCATTATTTCCTATCCAGGAGGTCATAATGAAGGCTTTGGCGATACTACTAAACAGTTGTTTAAAGAATTTTATAGCGACATTGAGAAGGGAACAAAAGATATAGTACCTTATCCAAGCTTCAAAGATGGCTTGAGAGAACTAGTTCTATGTGAAGCTATTTTGGAAAGTCAGAAACACGAAAAATGGATTTCCGTATAATTAAAAGAAAAATACACTTATGTTAGATTTGGGTTTTGTCAGTGCTATTCTCGCTGATTATACATTAGAGGAGGTAATACAATTTGCTTCTAAAGAAGGTTTTTCCTGTGTCGAAATGATGTGTTGGCCTAAAGGTAAGGCAGAAAGACGGTATGCCGGGATTACACATATAGATGTGGATGATTTGGGTGTCGCGAAGCAAGAAGAAATGCGTAATTTATTGGAAGAAAATAGTATCTATATTTCTTCCCTGGGTTATTATCCTAATCCCTTAGATCCAGACCAAAAAAAAGCGGAGGTTTACCTGGAACATATAAAGGAGGTTATAAGAGCATCTGCGAAGCTCGGTATAAATAGAATGACCACCTTTATAGGCAGAGATCCAAAGAAAAGTTTAAAAGAAAGTATGGATTCTTTTAAAAAAGTATGGCCCGACCTTATTAAACTTGCGGAGGATGAAGGCGTATTGGTAGGCATAGAAAATTGTCCTATGTTTTTTACAATGGATGAATGGCCTGGAGGGAAAAATTTAGCTACAACACCAAAGATTTGGGAAGCCATGTTCGAGACTATTCCAAGTCCAAATTTTGGATTGAATTACGATCCATCACATTTGGTTTGGCAGCAAATGGACTATATACAACCACTTTACGATTTTCGATCCAGAATGCACCATATCCATTTAAAAGACGCAAAGGTGTATCAGAATAAGTTAGATCAGGTTGGAATCATGTCCACACCTTTGGAATATCATTCTCCAAAACTACCGGGTTTAGGAGATGTGAATTGGAGTAAGTTTATGTCGGCCTTAACCGATATTAAATATCGTGGCCCTATATGTATAGAAGTGGAAGACAAATCCTTTGAAGACAGTCAGGAGGATATTAAGTTGGCAATTAGAACAAGTCGTAATTATATAAAACAGTTTCTCCCCTAAGTAAATAATACTTAAGCATGAAAATAAAGGGTATAATAATAATGCTGTTGGTACTTACGCAGTGTAGCACGGTTAAAAAAGACAATTCAATTTACCTGGAGGTTGGCGTTGCCCAAACAGCCATAAATCCGGATTCCGGGGCCTTTATTGCTGGGGATAAAAATAATCGCAGGTTTACTGGTGTTCATGATTCTCTGTATGTAAAAGTAGTAGCAATATCCAATGATCATAACAGTATGGCACTGGTAACATTTGATTGTATTGGAATGTTGTATCCTGTTTTAGAAGAAATTCGCCATGCTGTTTCCAAGGAACTTCCCATGGAAGAATTAGACCCTAACCAAATAGTGATGACCTCTACCCATACGCATTCGGGTCCGGATGTTGTTGGTATCTGGGGGCCTGATCAGACTACCTCTGGTGTAGATAGTACCTATATGGAGAAGGTAGTTCTTGCCACCTCAAAGGCTATTAAGAAAGCATGGTTGAATAAAAAGAAAGCGACCACGTACTATGGGCAGGGAACTTTTGGGGAAGATTGGGTATATAATATATCGGATTCCCTAAATCTGGATCGCTCCTTAAATGTTCTTCAATTTAAGGATACAGAGGGTCGTTCTATTGGAACCCTTACGAATTTTGCCTGCCACCCTACCTTTATGGATGGGAATAATAATGAGGTTTCGGCAGACTATGTCGCTGGCTTATACCAAACCTTAGATGATAGTATAGGTGGGGTTAACTTTTTTCTTCAAGGCGCTATTGGTGGATGGGTGCAACCAGAATATGAGGAAAAAACCTTTGATAGTGCTCTAAAAAGAGGAGCTGAACTTGGGGATAAAGTACTCTCCATCATGGAAAATGGAAAGCGACTGGATAGTGCGACGCTCGATTTCAAGAGTGCAAAAATAAAGTTGCCTGTGAGCAATGTTGGATTTCAACAACTAACAGCTTTAGGGGTAATAGACCGTGAAATGCAAGATGGTGTAGAAACAGAGATTGCTCTTTTTAAGATTGGGTCGGCGATGTTTGTTACCCATCCTGGTGAGACAACACCAACCCACTCTAAACTATCTAAGAAGTTGATGAAAACGGATGGACCAAAGTTTGTTTTAGGTTTGGGAATGGATGCTCTTGGTTATATTCTCACCCCGGATTTTTATGAAGAAGAACCTGTGGTAAAACACAGCGGTTACCTGCAGAGTATGTCTATTGATCCGGAGGCAGGTTCGCTAATGTTAGAAACTATCGAAAAGCTTGTTCAGCACTAATTCCATACGCTAAACTTACCGGAATTACTGTATATTTATTACAAAGAGATTATTTCCTATGAAATTTTACCCAAGAACCCTGGCATTGAGTTTTCTGATGCTGCTCAGTACTACTACAATTTTAAATTGCCAAAGTACTCCTGTGTTGTGGGAAGAAATGGACGCCTATTACGAGAAGATGGTCAGAGAATGGGATTTGCCAAGTGCGTCTATTGGGATTGTAAAGGATGGTAAGCTTGTTTTTACCGGAAATTATGGATACAGGGATATAGAAAATAAGGAAAAACCGGATAGCAATACCCTCTATGCTATTGCATCGAATTCCAAGGCGTTTACGTCGACCATAATCGGGATGTTGGTAGAGGAAGGCAAATTAGATTGGAACGATCCTGTCCGAAAATATATACCTGATTTTAAACTTTATGATGCCTGGGTAAGCGAGCATACCACTATTAGGGATATACTAAGTCATAGAGTTGGTTTAGGAACTTTTAGTGGCGATAATATTTGGTATAAAACTACTTTTAGTGCGGAGGAGATGATTCGTCGAATTCAATATGTGCCACAGGCCTATGAGTTTAGGGCAGGTTACGGATATTCCAATCTGATGTATATCACAGCTGGCGAAATAATTTACAAGATTACTGGAAAAACGTGGGCGGAAAATGTCAAAGAAAGAATTCTAACACCCTTGGGGATGGATAGAACGATAAGCTCTGTTAAACAACTGAAGTCCACAGCCAACTTTGCAGAGCCTTATGCAAGACGAGATGAAGCTAACTATAAAATACCCTGGGTAAATTGGGATGCGGTTGCGGCAACAGGAGGGTTGATAAGTAGTGTAAACGACCTTTCTAAATGGATGATTTTTAATATGGGGAATGGTATTGTTGGTGAGGATACGCTGGTATCTAAAACTACCAGAAATATGGTATGGACACCACATAACAGTCATACGATAGATCATACAAAACCTTATTCTCATGGCAGACATTTTAGTGCTTATGGTTTGGGCTGGGGTTTAAGCGATTATCATGGGAGACTTAAAGTGTCGCATACCGGAGGCTATGACGGTATGATCTCAGCACTCACTTTGGTACCAGAAGAAAAATTAGGAATCATAGTGCTTACCAATGGTGTAAAAAGTCCAATTACGGCTGCTACCTATTATGCCTTGGAAAAAGTGCTAGGTTTGGAATCAAAAGATTGGTCATCTTCTGAACTAAAGAGGGTGACACAAAATTTAGAAAAAGACAATCGCATAGCAGAACGAAAGGCGAAACGAGTAGAAAACACAGAACCTACAGTTCCTATTGAGAATGTTCTGGGCGACTATGAGTCTAAATTGATCGGGGATATCACCATAGAGCAAAAAAAGGATAAGATCCTATTGGTTTTTAAGAATGCGCCATTGCTAAATGCGGAATTAATTCATTGGCATTATGATACATGGCAAATCAAATGGTTAGAACCGCAGGCATGGTTTAGCTTTGGCACGATAAAATTTAATATAGATAATAACAGAAAAATATTAGGGTTTGACTTTGATGTCCCCAATAATGATTTCTTTTTTGAAGAATTAAAACCTCTGAGAGCTTACTGATTTTATTCAGGATAATGGGCGACCTATTTATCGAGATGAGGATAAAGACTTTTTAATCGTTCTGCTCGGTAAACCGAAAGACCAATTTCAGGATCCTCGATTGTTATTTCCCATAATTTCCTGCTTTGTTGTTCTTTGGTCACCTCGAAGATCCGAGCCCAATATTTACCTCCGAAAAAAGTAAGGTCCTCTCCATTTTCTCCTTTTATCCGCCCTCCATCTGTAATAAGTACATGGCCTGTTTCTTCGAGATAATCTGCATCAGAAATAAAAGGGGAAACGAAGGTTTCGTACTGGGCTCCATAACTCCATAATTTTTCAACTGTTCCTGCTGCCTCATTTACTTTGTATTCTACTGCCATGCTATATCTTTGGTCTTCTGGCATAGGTTTGTTTGGAGGAATAAACCGAGACCCTCCATTATCAAATAATAATAATGTTCCTTGTGGTGTAATTTCTAAGCCATGTTGGTGGTATGGATAGGTGAAGTCCCCTAGGGGTTTTAATAGTTTGTCCTTCCATGGATGCTTCCAGGCCGTGGGGTCTCCAAGAATCCATTTTAATTCCCCAGTTTTCATATCTATCTTGTAAATAGCACATTGGTAGTTAGATGAAACTAAAGCGGCCTTTTCTATTTCATCGTAAAAAATGGCATTAGAATGTGTAATGTCGAAGGGCACTGAATCATAAGTGTTTTCGTATACTTTTTCATAAAACGAACGGGAAAGAGAGCCCGGACCTAATCGCGTCACATCTAATATATTTGCCACGGACCATTTATGAATAGTATTACCTTTTTTGTCGAACTCAATTATTACATCGGAGGCAATATCGGCTTTACCCCTTTTTTTAGAAGGAGGATATTCCATTGGAAAATCATCTAACGATAGTACTTCAAGGCCAAGTCCCAAAAAATTTCCAGATTCTAGTTCTCTGACTTCATGATGGAATACATCTGTGGCAACAGCGATACTTTCAGGACTAACATCCCCGATAACCGCTCCCGAAGAATACCATTCGTTTATAGGATTTCCAAGCATGTCTATTTCAAATACCCGTCCATCTATTTTACCACCAAAATAAAGATTGCCATTTTTTAATCTTCTAACCTCATCTATAAAATATTCCGTTTTAAGATACCATACCACTTCTCCATTTTCATCTACAGCGATAGCGTAACCCCAATCAGGATCATCCTCATATTTGTTAATCCATCGGAACACCGTAAACATAGTTATACCCGGTTCTATTTTCTCTATTGCACCTTTTGTTAGCTTAATGGATGGAAAATCTTCTGGAAGAGGGGGCGTTGTGATTTGGTATGGAGGTAATACCACTTGCATAGCATTTTTGTCAATTAGGGTAACAACTACTTCGTTTGTAGTATCCGGTCGTAGACCCAATACAACAGTTTTGTGCTCTGTAGTAAATTCTTTGGAAGGTGTAATAATTAGGGAATCTAGCGAACGATTTATGGTGATTTGGACCTGCACGGGTTTATCTGTTATAAGTTTTAAGATGGCAGCCAATGGCGCATTTCTATTTGTATTCTGTTCAAGACTATGGTGCAATACTTTCGGCTCGTTGTGACAACTATGCATTAGAGCTGCAAGAAAAACGATACAGCATAGAGATCTTACTGATTTCATAATATAGGTGTTTTTTATCCATTTATATAGCTAAGTATAAGACAATCAGTGTGTAAGATACAGTTTTTTACTGAGTCAAGATTACCTTTTTTTTAGTGGAAAAAGGTTAGATGATGAATTGTTAGTCAAAGTTTACATTTAATATAGATAGTAACCTTTTTTTAAATTCAGATTAATGTAAACACAAAGTTTAGGTAACACGACCCTTGGCTTCAGTAGGTAGATTTGAAGGAACCTAAAAACTTTAAAAATGAAAAGATTTAAAAAAATTATGCTAGCTGTATTAAGCTTGTCGATCTTAAACGCTACACTGGTGAGTTGCAACCCAGAAGATGGTATTGATGGTCTTGCCGGTCCTGCTGGTCCTGCCGGACCTCCTGGTGCAGATGGAGAAGATGGAGAAGACGGGATGGATTTCATACCCTCTGAGACCATGTTCGAGAACAAGTCTAGTTTAGAACCCCTTGTTGCCATGACCTCACAATTTAACTTTGTAGATGTTTATTCTTTAATAAGTTCTACGGATACACTATCTAATGGTTTTCAATTGGTTGGAGCTCAAGATGGGGCAGGATTCTTAGTAGATCCTAGTGGGAGCGGCTATATCATTATATCTAATGCAGAAGATGACTATGCCGTTTCTAGAATAAGACTGGATGAGAATTTAAATCCGATTGAAGGAGACTGGCTCCTCAACTCTGGAGTAGCAGATTTTGCCAGGCAGTGTTCTGGAACTATGTGGGAAGCTGCTATTCACGGAGGTGGCCAGGACATTTTTCTCTCTGCTTCAGAAAGTTTTAACTACGACGTTAAAGCGATCGATCCCTATATAGGTACTCCTACACCTACAGCTGATTTTGGTTTAGATGCCCTAGGTGAATTTGCCTGGGAAAATGCCGTTCCATTGCCAAGGGATGCCTATTCTGGTAAAACCGTAATTGTTGGAGGAGATGATGATTCAAGTGGGTCAGAAGGACA
>CAZWPZ010000144.1:0-1873 GCA_964636005.1 uncultured Eudoraea sp. | reverse complement strand
GGTAGTTTTATCTGTAGTCGGACTTATTTTAGGGAATATAATGCCGTTGTGGAATCACAAACTAATGCTGACATTGGCTGGGTATTCCATTGTTTTAATAATGGCTATTCTCGGGTTAAAACTCAACTTCGCAAATCTATCCCTTCCAATAGTTTTAGTTGTGCTGGTAGTGATCTGGCTCTTACTTCATTTTATCGCGATGTTGGGTACAGCGCGAATATTAAGAACGAATGTGGCTTGGGTGGCTATAGGAAGTATGGCAAATCTAGGCGGAATATCCACTGCTCCTGCAGTTACATCAGCCTACAAAAAAGAACTAATGCCACATGCGATCGTATTGGCAATTTTGAGTATGGTAACGGGTACGGCCTGGGGTATGCTTACTATTTTTCTCTTTCAAAGCCTATGAGGTGTTTTTATTTTAAATAGGTTAGGTAAAAATATCCAACCAACTTTTTTGAGTAACCAACATTCTTTTTTGAGACATAGGCATTTTAACTTGGAGGTTACAACAAAGGCCTACCCACTGATGTCCTATAGAAAAATCTACCAGACAAATACCCCAAAAACCTTTGGCCAATCTTTGTTATATTTGACCAAAGACCAATTCACACAAGACTTACTCTCGAGATTTACGAGTTCGGCTATTCTGTTGCGATACATACGTTTTAAGGCTTGGGAAAGTAAGAAGGGGTCACATAAATGTGTGATTCTATAGTGAAATAAGGAAGCCCTAAACGCTATTGTTTTTAACGCAAGGAGTCCATTATATGAGAACAAAGAAGACAAGATCTGTTATAATCCTATTATTTTGGACCATAACTTTTACAAATGCACAAACCGATCGCTACAGGGGTTGGACCGAGATTAAAGCACCAGCAACTGGTTTTTTTAGCCTAGCGGAAATCAACGGACGCCATATCTTTGTTACCCCGGACGGACATGCTTATTTTCCCCTGGGTGTTAATCATATAAGTGCTTACAACAAGGAGGAGTATGGTCAGGTAAAAGCGTTCCAGAAGGAAGACACCGCACTACAGCGTTTACTAGATGATATCAACTACCTAAACATGAATTCAGGTGGCGGGGATTGTCCCGAAATTATTAAGGATACACTCCCGTTTTTTACGACCATAAGTCTCACTAATAACGCCCATTGGCTGCCCGCCGACAAGTTTGCGTTTCAGGATGTGTTTGCTACTGACTTTATGGACGATCTTAAAGCGAAAATCAAAAAAGAATGCCTCCGCTACAAGGACAACAAGTATTTGATTGGTTATTACTGGACGGACACGCCGCGCTGGGATATACGGATTTCGAGAAATCGGCATCTAAAAGACTGGGTTTCCTATTTACGCAATCTGGATGAGAACCATGCCGGGAAGCAAGCCTATGTTGCGTTTATGCAGAAAAAGTATAAGACTATTGAGAACTTCAATACAACCTACGGGCTGGATTTTGAGTCTTTCGAAGCGATGCGCAATGGACGTTTCGACCATATTGATTTTCAAAAGGCTTATGTAATAGAAGACGACACGGAATTTTTGGGTGTTATTGCCCATCACCTTTATAAATTGGCAAACGAAACGATCAAAAAGTACGACCCTCACCACCTTATCTTGGGAGAAAAGTATATAGCAGAAGATTACCCGGAATCCGTTTTAAAAGCCGCTGCCAAATTTGTAGATTTTATCTCTGTTCAACCGGGCCCTGAGAAAGGTCTCGGACCAGTTCCAGGAAAAGAAGAGAGTGTTTTCAATAAAGAAGGAATGGAACGATTATTTCGAATCACTGGAAAACCAGTGATTGTATGTGATCATACTGTATCATTCTACACAAAAGAACATCCTGTGACGCTATGGAACCAATTCGA
>CAZWPZ010000143.1:0-15388 GCA_964636005.1 uncultured Eudoraea sp. | reverse complement strand
GCATCTGTTTTTTTGTCTGCCTCAATAATTACCCACGGAGATTCTTTAAGATTGGTATTCTCGAACATTTTTAATTTAAAAGCAGTATAATCGTCCCATAATTCCTGTGCTTTCCTATCCACTTCGGTCATTTTCCATTTTTTAAGAGGGTTAGACCTTATATCTTTGAATCGCCAAGCTTGTTCTTCTTTTGAGATAGAAAAGTAGAACTTTATTAAATAGGTGTCCGCGTCCATAATCATACGTTCAAAACTATTCACCTGTTTCATAAAATTCTGATACTGGTATTTGGTACAAAAGCCATTGACGGGTTCTACAACTGCCCTATTATACCAACCTCGGTCAAAAAAAACTATTTCCCCTGGTTTGGGCAGTTTATTCACATAACGCTGAAAATACCACTGTCCCCTTTCTTCAATAGTCGGTTTTGGTAAAGCCACTATTCTGTATTGTCTTGGGTTAATGTGGGCAGTAATTCTCCGGATTGCTCCACCCTTTCCGGCAGCATCCCTTCCTTCAAAAATGATAACTATCTTTTTGTTTTTTTGGATAACCCAATTTTGAAGTTTTACCAATTCAGTTTGAAGACGGGCGAATTCTATTTCATATTTAGTATAGCGCAAGGCTTTGTCCAAATTGAGTTTCTTATCGCGTAATAAATTCTTAAGACCTTTCTTTGAATTAAGCAATTTCAAATCTTCCTCGCTCAGCGATTTTTTTTCTCCATTCTTTTCGCACATGGCTAGTTGTCTATTTGTTGGATATGTCTATAATAACGAAGAATTATATTTGGATCTGGGAGTATGGAAGTTTTGTATTTGTTGCTTCTTCTAAAGTCAAATTTGGATAGCACATAACGAATACTTTCAAGTCGAGCCGTTTTTTTATTATTTGCTTTTACTATAATCCATGGACTAAAAGTCGTGTGGGTTTTAGAAAACATTTGTTCTTTATAGTAGGTATACTTGTCCCATAATAGCTGGCCCTTCTCATCGACAGGGCTAAACTTCCATTTCTTTAGAGGATTTCTTAAGCGGCTCTCCATCCTTTTTTTCTGTTCTTTTTTAGAAATCGAAAACCAAAATTTTATTAGATGAATCCCATCTTCATAAAGCATATGTTCGAACCCTGGAACCTGAACCATAAACTGATCATAGTCTTTTTTGGTACAAAACCCCATAACTGGTTCCACCACAGCTCGATTATACCAGCTTCGATCGAAAAATACAATTTCACCAGGATTTGGAAGCTCTTTAATATATCGACGAAAATACCACTGTCCACTCTCGACTTCCGTAGGTTTTGAGAGGGCAACTACACGCATAGATCTTGGATTTAAGTGCTCTGTAAATCGCTTAATACTACCCCCTTTACCTGAAGCGTCTCTTCCTTCGAATATTACCGCCACCCGGAGTTTATTCTGGGTTACCCATTGTTGCAGGTTTACCAGTTCTACTTGAAGCTGACGTAATTCTTCTTCGTATTTAATGTTTTTTAAGGTAGGAGAAATATTTATTTCTTGCTCTTCGGCTATAGCAATTAGGTCTTTTCTTCTTTTTGCATTTAGAAAATCCTTGGCTGTAAACATAGGGAGACTTGGTTTATTATTTAGGTTTGGCTTATTAAATGTAAGCGAAAATCTTAAAGATACTAATTTCGAGAAAGTAAAAAATTTTGATTGTATCAGATATTTTGTTTGAATCGAGATTTTTGAGATGCACCTTGTCTGTATTATACGTAAGTTTACTCCGGTTTAAAAACGAGAAACTATGTGTTATAAAAGAACTTTCTTTATCCTCTTGACCTTTGGGTTGGTATTATGCGGTTTTGGTCAGAAACAATCTTTTAGTTACATGGATGTATTTGATTTAGAATATGTCTCAGATCCACAAATTTCGCCTGATGGGTCATCGATTGTCTATAGAAAAATGGGTTTTGATGTGATGGAAGATAAGGCCAAGGGTTCTTTATGGATAGTAAAATCCGACGGTTCTTCTAATGAGAAACTCACACATGGTGAAACAAGTGAATTAAGTGCCAGGTGGTCTCCATCGGGCGATAGATTGGCATATATATCATCTACAGAACAAGGATCCGAAATTTATATGTATTGGTTAAGCACAGGTAGAACTGCCAGAATATCCCAATTGCCATTTTCCCCAAGTTCTCTGACCTGGTCTCCAAAAGGAGATCAATTGGCTTTTAGCATGTTTGTAGAAGAAGCCCCACCGATTCTCGCAAAGATTCCCAAGAAACCAAAAGGAGCAAAATGGGCTCCTTCTCCTAGAATAACGGATAGACTTTACCACGAAGCAGATGGGAAAGGATACATCCCAACAGGATACCATCATATTTTTGTCATTTCGCCAGAAGGAGGGGCACCTATACAATTGACAAAAGATGCCTACCAGCATAAAGGAGAATTAAGTTGGTCTGGAGATGCTTCCAAAATTTATTTTTCTTCTAATAGGAGCGATGATTGGGAGTACGATTTTAGAAATAGTGATATTTATAGTGTATCGGTTTCTGATGGTACCATAACTAAAGTAATTGAGACAAAGGGACCAGCAAACAATCCAAAAGTGTCACCTGATGGAAAGCAATTAGCTTTTCTGGGCTTCGAAGACAAGGTGCAGGCGTATCAGGTCACTAAATTGTATTTGCACACCCTTGGGGGATCTGGAATAAAAGAAATAACGACTAAGCTAGACAGAAGTATTACGGGATACCAATGGGATGCCAAGAGCAAAGGGATTTATATTTCCTATGACCATCATGGAAACTCTAAGATTGCCTACCTGAGCTTATCGGGCAAGGTTGATGAATTAGCAGGTGATATGGGAGGGACATCACTAGGAAGGCCCTATGCAGGAGGCTCTTTTAGCGTATCGAATACAAACCAAATTGCATTTAATAAGAGTAGACCCGATCATCCTGCGGATCTGGTTCTGTTGGATGTAAAAAATAAGCAGACCAAGAGACTAACCACATTAAACAAAACCTTATTTAACCACAGGGAACTGGGCAAGGTAGAGGAGATTTGGTATACTTCGTCTGAGGATAATAGAAAAATCCAGGCTTGGCTAGTATATCCGCCCAATTATGACAAGAACAAGGAATACCCTCTTCTAGTAGAAAACCATGGAGGGCCAATATTAAATTATGGAGACCGGTTCTCTGCAGAAATGCAATTGTATGCGGCCGCAGGATATATAGTTTTATATCCTAATCCTCGGGGGAGCACTAGTTATGGTGAAGAGTTTGGAAATTTGCTTTATAATAATTATCCAGGTGAAGATTATAACGATGTAATGGATGGTGTTGATTACTGTATTAAACAGGGAATTGCAAAAGAAGATCAGTTGTATGTGACGGGAGGAAGCGCTGGTGGAATTATGACCTCATGGATTATAGGCAAGAACAATAGATTTAAGGCAGCAGTAGTAGCTAAGCCTGTAATGAATTGGATTAGTAAAACATTGGTAGCCGACAATTATTTCAGATATGCCAATTCCAGGTACCCGGGACAACCTTGGGAAAATTTTGATGGGTATTGGAAATTTTCTCCCTTATCTCTCGTTGGTAATATTAAAACGCCGACCATGGTTTTGGTTGGAATGGAAGACTTAAGGACTCCACCTAGTGAGGCCAAACAATTGTATCATGCACTAAAGTTGCGAAAAGTGGAAACCGTTTTAGTGGAGATCCCTAAAGCCAGCCATGGAATCGCCAATAGACCGAGTAATTTAATTACTAAGGTAGCACATACTTTGGCATGGTTTGATAAATACAGACTGCAATAGCTGAATTAAGAAAATATGAGTATTGGTAAACGACATTGGTTCTGGAACGTATTATTACTTCTTACTCTTGTTGTATGTTTTTTGGCTCTGTTAGCCCATTATAAAAACTGGATATGGGAGAAAGAAGACTCCTTTAATGTATTGTCTGGGATATATCATAGGGAACTGCCATTCAAGAGTATCAATGAAGTGAAATGGGTAGATAAAATACCTTCCTTGGATAGAAGCAATGGATTTTCTGCATGGACCAAAGAGAAAGGTATTTTTGTGGACTCCCTATCCTCAAATAATTCTATTTATGTCTATGTGGATAATCTAAAACAAAGGAAGTTAAGAGTTCGTTATCAAGATTCTCTTTTGCTTTTTATAAATTTATCCGATTCTGTTGAAACCGAGGAATTGTATAACTATTTAAGCACAAGAATTACTTCCCCGGATACTAAAGATTAAATATTTAAGTTCTAACTACATCTATAATTGAATACTTCTATGCGTACACTTATTCTCCTATTTTTATTGGCACCACTAATCAGCGTAGCCCAGCACAAACTTACTGTTGAAGTCTCAGGTGTGGAGCATGGTAATGGATCGATTCTGGTTGCTGTATACGATAGCGAAGACAGTTTCCTGGATTCTGATAAAATGTTTTCCGGAGGTAGTAATACCGCTTCGGAAGGTGAAACAATTGTGATAATTGAGAACCTGCCAAAAGGGGAGTATGCACTTGCCATATTTCATGATGAAAATGACAATGAAGTTTTAGACACAAACTTTATTGGTATTCCTAAAGAACCAATCTCTTTTTCTATTGGTAAAATGAAGACATTTGGTCCGCCACCTTATAAGGAGTGCTCTTTTAAAGTAGAAGAAGACACCCAAATCAAAGTTGTACTATAGTTGATTAATAGTCATGTTCAGGCAGGTAAATAGCAATTGAATAGTTGTATACCTTTCCCATTAAAACCATTACTCTATGCAAACCATTTTGTTGATGCAGGTTGTTGCATCTTTTTTCGGACTAACAGCAGTGGTTATGGGTGCTTTAGGTGCACATGTTTTAAAAAAACACTTTGATGACAACCAACTCAGAAGCTTCGAGAAAGCAGTTGCCTATCAAATGTACCATGCCTTATTACTCTTAATTTTAAGTTTTAACTTAGGGTTTACACAGACCATTGAAATAAGTATGGCACATTTTTTTATGTGGGGTACCTTTCTATTTTCTTTTAGTATTTACGGACTTACTTTGAGCTCCTTAAAAGGCAGGAAAATGAGGTTTCTTGGTCCCGTAACACCTATTGGGGGTCTTATGCTAGTAATTGGTTGGGGCTTATTATTTTATACTGTAATCAGAAATTTTATCTAGAATTAATGGCAGCCACAATTGTCTTGTCCACATCCCGTTTGACCTTGTTTTTTATGGCTGAGAAATTTCTTGGGTATAAGGAATTTTTTAGCGAGATAAAGTATCGCAACTCCAAGAGTAATATAGACTAAAATGAGTTGAATTGAATCCATATTTATTTTAGTAATTGATAGGCAACAAGAGCTACAATATAAGCAAAAACAGTCATAAAAAGTAATTGAGCCAAGGGCCATTTCCAACTATTCGTTTCTCGTTTAACTATAGCCAAGGTGCTCATGCATTGCATTGCAAATGCGTAAAACAATAAAAGTGAGATGCCAGATGCCAAGTTAAAGAGACTCTCATTGGTCTGAGGATTAACTTCAGAAGCCATTCTTTGTTTTATCGTTTCCTCCTCATCATTGCCAACGCTGTAAATGGTGGCCAAGGTGCCAACAAATACTTCTCTGGCCGCAAAAGAAGTTAGTACAGCAATACCTATTTTCCAATCGTATCCCAAAGGAAGAACTAGAGGCTCTATGGCTTTACCAATTTTTCCTATATAGGAATTTTCTAATTTAAAACTGGCAATTTCGTGGTTTTTGGCCTTGGTTTCTAAGGACAGCTTTTTTTGTTTTAAAGCTTCTTTTTGGGTCAAGTTGTTTTCTGCAAATGAAGAAGTACCCGTATTTTGAGTCAATGTCTTAGAGTAGCTTTGAAGTTCACTATCTATCTGTTCCTGGTTGTATTCATTGAAACCTACTCTTTCAATTTTTTGAGAAACAATTTCTTCGGCATTTTTAAAATTAGAGGAATAACCATTGGAACCTAAGAACCATAACACTATAGAAATAGATAGAATTATTTTACCCGCACCGAATACAAAACTCTTTGTTTTTTCAACCACTGTATAGAGTACGTTTTTTAATAATGGGACTTTATAACTAGGCATTTCTACAACAAAGAAGGTCCGGCTTTTTATTTTCAGTATTTTATTGAGGACCATAGCCGAGAAAATTGCAGCCCCAAAACCCAATAGATAAAGTGATGTCAGCGTTAAGGCCTGATAGCTTAAGCCAAAGAATCTCCCCTCAGGGATCACTAGTGCTATAATTATTAAATAAACAGGTAATCTGGCAGAACAGGTTACAAAGGGTGTTACCAAAATTGTGATTAGTCTTTCCTTCCAATTTTCAATGTTTCTCGTGGCCATAACCGCAGGAATAGCACATGCAGTTCCGGAGATTAAGGGAACAATACTTTTACCACTGAGCCCGAATGGCTTCATGACACGGTCCATCAAAAACACTACTCTGCTCATATATCCAGACTCTTCAAGAAGGGCAATAAAAAGAAATAAAAAAGCAATCTGGGGAATGAAAATTACAATTCCCCCTATTCCTGCGAGAATACCTTCTGCTAACAAGTTTGTAAATACACCAGGGGGAAGGGTATTTTTAATCCATTCGCTAGCATTGGCAAATTGAGCATCAATCAAATCCATGGGATAATTACTCCAGTCGTAGATTACTTGAAAAATGGCCAAGAGAATGACAAGGAAAATGAGATACCCAAAAACCTTATGGGTAAGAATTTTGTCTATAGAAGCTCGCAAACCCTTAGCCGCATCTCTGTCTACCAAATACGTTTCTTTTAGAACATCATTGATAAACTTATATCTTAAAATCGTTTCTTTCTGCTGTAATCTTTTAAGTTCCGATTTAGACTTGGTGGTGAAAGAAGAAGTATCCTTTACGGCCTTTTTCTCAATGGGCATAAAGTTTACATCTTGTGTAATCAGGATCCATAGCTTGTATAAATCTTCATTGGGAAACGTTCGACGCAGTTTTTCAAAATACTCGGGAGCTATTGTTGTAGTATCTACATTGGGTTCCGAAGGAAGATTTTTATAATCGGCAATAAGTTTCTTTAAAACGTCTATGCCTGTTCCTTTACGTGAACTTACTAATGCAACTTTAGTGGCGAGTTTTTTTTCTAACAAGGAGATATTAAGGGAAATCCCTTTTTTCTTCATCCTGTCAGACATATTAATTACCAAAATAGATGGTATTTTCAGGTCTTTAATTTGGGTAAATACAAGAAGGTTTCGTTTGAGGTTCTCTACATCGCTCACAACAACCGCAACATCCGGATAGTCCTTGTCTTTCTTGTTTAATAATAGTTCTACTACTACACTTTCGTCTAATGAGGTGGTATTTAAGCTGTACGTACCTGGTAAATCATGAATATGCGCTTTTTCACCACTTGGAAGTTTACAAATCCCTTCCTTTTTCTCAACCGTGATACCAGGATAATTACCGACTTTTTGATTAAGTCCTGTTAATTGATTAAAAACAGAAGTCTTACCAGTGTTGGGATTTCCTATTAAGGCGACATTGATTTTTTCACTCATAAACCGCCATTCTCATCAATAATATCCAGTTCTATCTGAAGGGCTGTATCTCTTCTTATGGCAATATGCGATCCACTGACATTGATATACAAAGGATCTTTAAGTGGGGCAATCTGTATCATTTCTACCTCGTTCCCTGGAAGACAGCCTAATTCCAAGAGTTTTATTGGTAAGATATTCTCCGAAAACTGTTTGATTATTCCTTTTTCTCCCTTTTTAAGATGTGCTACAGTGGTAAGCAATTTTTATTTAGATTGATTTTAAGTAAGGACAAAAATAAAGGAAAAAGATGAAGTTTTAATATAAAAGACTCAAAAAGTGAATTAAAGATTGTTTTGGAAGAATAGACTATAGACCGTTTAAGGGAGATAGGACATTTTTAGGACTTCAAGATCCTTTAATAGGCGCTGCATCTCTTCTTGACTTGTGCCGTTATATGCTCCTCGTATACGTTTTTCCTTGTCTACCAGAATAAAATTTTCTGTATGAATCATGTCAAAAGGGCCCCCATCACCATCTGTTTTTACTGCTAAATATGATTTCCTTGCCAAGTCGTAAATCTGTTTCTTATCGCCCGTAAGTAAATTCCATTTAGAATCGATAACTCCTTTTTCCAAGGCGTACTTTTTTAGTTGAGAAACAGAGTCGATAGAGGGCGTAACGGAATGTGATACTAAAAGAATATCTGGATCATTTTTAATTTCTTCCTGAAGAAATGCCATATTCTCGGTCATTTGAGGGCAAATAGTGGGACAAGTAGTAAAGAAAAAATCAGCAACATAGATTTTATTCTTATAATTTTCTTGCGTTATGGTATCCCCATTTTGATTTACTAATGAAAAATCAGAAATGGTATGGTATTTTTTTACATGGGTAATGGTACTATCCATCAATTCAGGATTGAAATCCGCTGGCTGGTATACTTTCAATACCTGTTTAGGCTGCAGGGCATTGTAGAATAGGTAGATAATGATACAAGACATTATGGTTAGTACAATGGCAAAGGTCTTGTATTTTGCAAAGAAGGAAATCATACATCCATTTTATACAAAGGTACTAAGGCTTGTGATTGACTACCAAATGGAATAGCAGCGCATGCTGCTAAAACTTTCATAAAAATTGCGGGTTGGTTATACTTTCTTTTTTTAAGACCTTCTAAAATATTACTTTTGTGCGTTTTAGCTTTAAAATCTATAGATGAGTCCCATACTAATTAAGACAATACAATTTTTTTTAAGTCTCTCTTTATTAATTGTTTTACACGAGCTTGGGCACTTTATTCCTGCCAAGTTATTTAAAACAAGAGTAGAAAAGTTTTACCTGTTTTTTGACATTAAATTTTCTCTTTTTAAGAAGAAAATTGGAGAAACCGTCTATGGTATTGGATGGTTACCTTTAGGAGGTTATGTAAAAATTTCCGGTATGATAGATGAGAGTATGGATACGGCTCAAATGGCAGAAGAACCTAAACCATGGGAGTTTAGAAGTAAACCTGCGTGGCAGCGTCTTATTATAATGTTAGGAGGTGTGACAGTTAATTTCATTCTTGCAGTTATAATCTACATAGGTATGGCCTATTCTTATGGAGATCAGTATATTCCAATGAATAGTTTGCCAGATGGGATATGGGTGCGTGAGCAGGCAATTGGTGATGCATTGGGGGTTAAAACTGGAGATAAAATTGTTGCTATTGATGGGGTAGAAATGGAAAATTTCGACGCCCTGTTGGGAGAAATAATTAATGGAAACACCATTACTATTGATCGGGATGGTTCTATCATAAAGAAGGAGATACCAGTCGATTTTATCAGCACTCTTTTAGAAGATGAGGAAAAAATACGATTTATTGGACCAAGAATACCCTTTGTAATTGGAGGAGTTTCAGAAGATTCGGCCAATAAAGATGCCGGTTTGCTTCCCAAAGATCAAGTAGTGGGTATTGGTAATACTTCTATCAAATATTTTGATGAAGCAAAACCATTGCTAGAACAGTATAAAAACAGGGAAGTTGCTCTTCAGGTTCGGAGAGGGGATCAGAAAATGAATATTCCGGTTCAAATTAGTGATTCTGCCACTATAGGCGTTGGTTTGGGAGGTATGCCATTCGAAGAAATGGAAGATTTGGGCTATTTAAAATTAGAGACTAAAAAATACAGTTTTGCAGAGTCTATCCCAGCAGGAATAGATAAAGGGGTGTCTACCTTATCTAACTATGTTAAGCAGCTAAAAAAGATTTTTAATCCAGAAACAGGCGCCTACAAAGGCGTGGGAGGATTTGCAGCTATTGGGAGTATGTTTCCCGATACCTGGAATTGGCCTGCTTTTTGGTCTACAACGGCTCTGATATCCATAATTTTAGCATTTATGAATATATTGCCTATTCCAGCGCTGGATGGAGGGCATGTAACCTTTTTATTATACGAAATGGTCACTGGCAGAAAGCCAAGTGATAAGTTTTTGGAATACGCTCAGATGATTGGATTTTTTCTCCTAATTGCTTTGTTATTATTTGCAAATGGGAACGATGTGTACAAATGGATCTTTAAATAAGAGTATCTTCAATTAGAGTGTAAGTAGGCCGATTGCCCAAAAGTAAAAACCGCGGATGGAGTTCGGGCTTCCTTCAATAGTGTTTTTATCTCCTCTACTAATTCTGGATTTTGGTCGGCCAGGTTTGTAGTTTCTCCCAAATCAGAAGAGAGATCGTATAATTCTATTGGCGCATTATTGTTTTCAAGAACATCGTATTTTACTGCTTTCCACTTGCCTTTTCGTATGGCTTGACGCCCTCCTTTTTCATGAAATTCCCAATATAGATAGTCGTGTTGTATCTGATTATTTGCTTCCTGAAGGGTAGGAAGGAAGGAAATTCCGTCTGTATTTTGTGGTGGCTCTCCACCAGTTATTGCCATGAATGTTGGATAAATATCCCAAAATGCGGAAACGTGATCCGTTTTACTTCCAGCGGTGACAGAATTTGGCCATTTGACTATCATGGGAACTCGGATACCACCTTCGTAAAGGTCTCTTTTGGTACCCCGAAGAGGGCCATTACTATTAAAAAATTCAGGGTCAGCGCCTCCTTCGGTATGAGGCCCGTTGTCTGAGGTAAAGATTATAATCGTATTATCTGTTAGGCCCAAACTTTCCACTTTGGCTATGATATCTCCAACCTGATCATCTAAGGTTGCAATCATAGCTGCAAAGGTTGCATGGGGTTCTTTCTGAGAGCCATAGGGACCTTCTCTGTAGTCTGGCCCGTCATCAACTCCCACATATGGTTCTTCAGGAGGTAGTTTGCCTCTGAACTCTTCTATTTTTTTTTCTGGCGCAACTAACTCGGCATGAGGAATGATGGTCGGGACATATAAGAAAAAGGGTTGTTCCTTATTTGTTTCCATGAAATCTAAAGTTTTTTGATGAATTAATTCGGGCGCATAAATGCCTTTTTCTGTCCCTGCATTTTCATGAAGTACTATAGAGTCTTTATTGGACCAAAGGTGACGTGGATAATAATTATGGCCAAAACGCTGGCAATTATATCCAAAGAAAGTGTCAAACCCTTGATTTGTAGGATCTCCTTCCGAATGGGGGTATCCCAGTCCCCACTTGCCAAAAGCGCCCGTAACATAGCCTTCTTTTTTTAAAGCCTCTGCTAGGGTAAAAGTCTCCGCAGGAATAGGGTGCTGTCCCTCGGGTTTTACTTCTTTATTACCGCGTACTGGGGTATGCCCAGTGTGCATTCCTGTCATTAGAGCCGAACGGGACGGAGCACATACGGTACTTCCAGAATAGTGTTGGGTAAACAACATCCCCTGTGAAGCTAGTTTATCTATATTGGGGGTGGTGAATTTTTTCTGCCCATAGCAACTCAGATCTCCATACCCCAAATCATCTGCCAGGATATAAATGATATTGGGCTTTGATGTATTGAGATCAGAGACCTCTTCCTTCTGGGAAAGGTTTTTCTGGTCTTTACAAGAACTTAAAGAGGTAATACCTACTAAAAGGATTACATGTAGTATGCTTTTCATTTGGTCGGTTTTATGGTAGTTGTCTAGGGTTTGGTGTGTATAAATTGGTCCATGAACATGACTTATCTATCAAAAAAGACAAGATATTCTATTTTAACTAAAGTAGTCTCTGGGTGTCTTCTATTTTTATAAAAAAGAACTCATGATTTGATTTAAAGTAAAATTGATTTTTTTAGTTTGGGATAATTGAAAAAACAATTATATTTGCACCCGCTTTCAAGGCGAATGTTCAAAATATTCCTCCTTAGCTCAGTTGGTTAGAGCATCTGACTGTTAATCAGAGGGTCCTTGGTTCGAGCCCAAGAGGGGGAGCAAATTTCAAATCCAGTCTAGTCGACTGGATTTTTTTATGTCTTTTTTTTTGGGCTCTCCCAAGTCGACACACCAACTGGCCATTGCTAAATTCATCCACTGGATGAATTCTAAACGCTTGGGAAGTACTTGTTTTTTAAGTTAATTATATGGAAACCTATCTTATGTTGAGGAGTAATAGCCTCAATTAATGTACCTTTAATCATTTAGTTACATTGCGTAGAAGCCATTATCTACGTTTGAACTAATTGAAATATTTAGTTAATTATTTATTTATTGCTATTAAAGGAGTAAAAATGAAATTATTTATCAAGAAATTAAAGTTTTGCTTTTCACTACTACTTGGGATATTCTTTTTGATAAGCTGTAATCAAGACAAGAAGTCGGTAAGTGATTTGTCTGACTTACATCTTTACTTTGGAGGTGACATTCTAACAATGACCGAAGACGCACCGACATATTCAGAGGCTTTAGTGGTAAAAGGCGATAAAATTTTGTTTGTAGGAACACGTGCCGAAGCGGAAAGAAACTACGGCAATGCCAAAAAAATAGATTTGGCTGGCACAACCATGCTGCCTGGCTTTATTGATGGTCACGCGCATTTTACCGCCTTTAGCATGCAGGCAATAGGGGCACAGATTCTGCCACCCCCTGATGCTGGAGCTAAAAACATCCCAGAACTTATAAAAATTCTCAAAGAATGGAATACTCCTGAGAACAGGGCACTAACAGGATGGATTTTTGGGATTGGTTTTGATGATTCTATCCTGGAAGAAAATCGCTTTCCAACCAAACACGATTTGGATGAAGTAACTACTGAATTTCCTGTAATGATTATTCATATTTCTGGTCACTTTGCAGTTGTTAATTCCAAGGGACTGGAAGAAATAGGATACAATGCTAACACCAAAGATCCGGAAGGGGGAATTATTAGGAGAGAAAAAGACAGTAATGAACCCAATGGAGTTTTAGAAGAGCTCGCCGCCATTCCAAATATCTTTCAATCAACCACTCCTCTAACAAAGGAAGCAGCGGATAAATTTTTTGAAGCTGGCCAAAATATGGCACTTTCTTATGGCTATACAACGGCTCAGGATGGCAGAACCATGAAATCTAGTCATGACATGCTGGTTGCCGCTTCAGAAAACAACCAACTTAAACTGGATGTAGTGAGTTATATCGATTATTCCATTGTGGATGAATTGATGCAAACCTCGTGGTATAGTCCTACATACACCAATCATTATCGTATTGGTGGTATGAAAGTGACTCTGGACGGATCTCCTCAAGGTAGAACGGCTTGGAGAACAATTCCCTATTTAATACCACCCGAAGGGCAAGATGCAGACTATAAAGGCTATCCGGCTATACCAAACGATAGTACCTTGCTAAGACTTTACGAAAAAGGGTATACAAACAACTGGCAGATATTGACCCACACTAATGGAGATGCAGCCGTAGATCAATTGTTGAGGACCATGCGTACATTAGAGAAAAAATACGCACATGACCAGCGGAGAGATGTAATCATACATGGACAGTATATACGATTCGATCAGTTGGATGAGGCAAAAGATTTGAACTTAATGGTCTCCCTTTTCCCATTGCATACCTTCTATTGGGGCGATTGGCATAAACAGATTATTGGGGATAGTTTGGGTAACAAAATTAGCCCCACCAGGACAGCATTAAAGAAAGGCGTAAAAATTACCATACATACCGATGCACCAGTAGCATTGCCGAACCTGATGCGTATGGTTGGTATTTCTGTAGAACGTAAGTCCAGATCAGGGCAAATCATCGGGGAGGATGAAAAAATTTCTGCCTACCAGGCATTACAAGCTATAACAAGTTGGTCTGCCTACCAACATTTTGAAGAAGATACCAAAGGAAGTTTGGAAGTTGGAAAGCTAGCTGATTTTGTAATTTTAGATAAAAACCCCTTAAAAGTTCCGGAGGAGGATATTAAAGAAATTCTAGTATTAGAAACCATAAAAGAAGGCAAATCTGTTTATCGTAAATAGGAAACCGAAACCTTTATTATTCAAAAGTTAAGGATATAGCTATATTCTGATATAATGAGGGTAGTCGTCATATTGCTACTTTTTACTTTGCAATCCAATGTGCAATCGATATCAGCACAAAAAAGTTTATAAGAAGAATCTGCCATAAGTGCGGATATAATGCCAATAAAATTTAGTCTGCAATACTGCTATTTTATTGAATCTCCTGAGTTATTTGGGCCAGAACATCATATTCGCTTTTCTATAATACCCGTAATTCCCTTGCCGTGGTAGTTTAATTATTTCTTATTGAGTAAGTTTTATTAATAAAAAGAGAACTCCTACCTAGTAGGAGTTCTCTTAATTATATGAAGCGTTAGCTATTTATTAAATGCGGATTGCTTATTCCATCTTGAGAATCTTCTTAGACAAAACTTCTCTTCCTGTATATACTCTCATAATCAGCACTTGAGACGTTATTCCACTTAGATTATATTCCAATTTATTTGTACCTGCAATAACTTTTTTGCTTCGTGTTGCTAATACTGTTCTACCCGATAGGTCGTGGAAACTTATATTGACATTCGCATCATAATTTATATCGAGGTCAACATTTAGAATATTAGACTGAGGTTTCTGATAAATCGAAGCTTTGGTGTCAGATACATTCTGTTTATTCGATTGCCCAATAAAACAAGTAACTGCATGTACAATCACATAAATAGGTCCTGTGAAGGTTTCTGAAGGTTCAAAGGTGTAAGTGATGACGTCATTCAATGTTCCCGCATTGTAAGGGTATTGCCCAGGAGCAACGGTTGGTTTATTATTGTTCGGATTTACAGGATATGGCTCTTGGCCTACATATAAATGTGCTTCTTTCATAACAAAACCAGCCTCAAGATTGATTTCTACTTTTACCTTCCCCGCAGCGTAGGTCACGGTGACAGTTCCCGATTTAACTCCATTACTTGTGTTACACTGCCCAGCACCTGCATATAGATCCATGACATAGGTATCTTCAACAGCTAAATAGTTAGTCCAGCCCCATCGATTAAATAAATCTTTGCCCTTATCGTCTACAAATTCCAAAAAGCAAGTATCATTATCCGCATCATCTTTAGCGAATGCAGTTTCACAACCTTCTGGTGGTTCAACGCAATCTTCTTCGGTTACGGTCACAGTAGCCTTATCTTCCGGACAACTTCCTGATGCAGCTACGGTATAAGTATATACGCCATTAACGGGGCCACTCCAGCTTCCACCCGGATCGGCATTGGTAAGGGCTTGAAAAAGTTCTTGTTCACTAGGTTGCTCATCACCTATACAGATGGTGAGGTCGCCGTTGTCTCCTGCACTAGGAGCTTCATCTTCGGTTACGGTCACAGTAGCCTTATCTTCCGGACAACTTCCTGATGCAGCTACGGTATAAGTATATACGCCATTAACGGGGCCACTCCAGCTTCCACCCGGATCGGCAT
>CAZWPZ010000142.1:0-3870 GCA_964636005.1 uncultured Eudoraea sp. | reverse complement strand
ATGTCTCTTAACGATTTAGGTCTTGTCGAATTTGAACAATACCCCAACCATTTGGTTTCATTACTCGATATAATTCGCTCATGGCTTTTCGATCATCTGGAATATGTTCCAGAACATGATTGCATAGTATAATGTCGAAGGAATTATCTTCAAATGGAAGAGAACAAATATCTGCTTTTACATCGGCTAATGGCGAGTTTAGATCTGTTGTTACATAGGAGGCAAAGGGTAATTTTTTGAACCTTTTATAAAAAGCTTGTTCTGGTGCAAAATGTAGTACAGTATACGAGGAGGTGAAAAAGTCAGTTTCTCGATTCAAATACAGCCACAACAGCCTGTGGCGTTCCAGAGACAAAGTAGATGGAGAAAGAACATTCTCTCTGGGAAGTTCATATCCATAAGGTAAAAATTTTCTGAATTTCTTTCCGTCTATTGGGTCCGTATATTTCTTTCCCTTAAGAGCTATTTCTAAAATGGGTCTTGCCAAGTAACTCAATTTAATTAAAAGAGGTCTTGGGATTGTATTGAGCAGGGTTTTTAGAATTTCTTTCAAAGAGTGTTTATGCTGTCTTTATTGTCTTAAAAGGAGTCTCTTCATCAGACTCTATACCCAGAGCCTCATAGATATAGTCAAAAGTGGATAAGAGTTGTGGAGAACCATCGACTAGGGCTACATTGTGTTCAAAATGTGCACTTGGCTTTCTGTCGGCAGTTAATATAGTCCAGCCATCTCTTAATTGCTTTATTCTTCTTGTACCCATGTTAATCATTGGTTCGATAGCTACGACCATTCCATTGGCAAATTTTTTTCCACGCCCCCTTTTTCCGTAGTTAGGCATTTCCGGGCCTTCATGTAGTTTCTTACCAAGCCCGTGACCTACTAATTCTCGTACCACGCCATATCCATGACCCTCACAAAATTGCTGAATAGCGAAGCCAACATCTCCTACTCGGTTTCCCAGTTTGAATTCAGCGATGCCCTTATAGAGCGACGCCTTGGTTATGTCTAATAGTTGCCTTACTTCAGGTGCTATTTCACCTACTGCAAAGGTATAAGCGTGATCTCCATAGAACCCATTTTTTAAGGCACCGCAATCTACGGATAAAATATCGCCTTCTTTTAAAACGTCCGCGTTCGGAATACCATGAACAACCTGAGCATTGGGACTTAAATTTAGGGTGTTTGGAAAATCGTACATCCCCAAAAAACCAGGTTCAGCATTGTGATCTCTGATAAACTCCTCAGCTAACTTGTCTAGATATAGTCCATTTATTCCGGGTTTAATTTCCGATGCGAGCATTCCTAGTGTCTTTGAAACTATCAAAGCACTCTCTCGCATAAGTTCAATTTCTTCTAGTGATTTTAATACTACCATGATGGATAATCGTTCTGATATAGACTTAAATTAATGTAGTTTGCGTCATGGAAGCGGGCTTTTCGATACCAAGTAAATCTAAGATAGTTGGAGCGATATCTCCTAACACACCATCCTTAATATGATCAAGTTCAGGGTCCACCAAAATTAAAGGAACAGGATTTGTAGTATGTGCTGTGTTTGGGGTTCCGTCTGGATTAATCATGGTATCGCAATTTCCATGATCTGCGATTACTATAGTCGAATATCCATTCTTTAGGCCAGTTTCAATAACATCCTTTGCACAACTATCTACGGTTTCACAAGCTTTAATCGCAGCTTGCATATCTCCTGTATGCCCTACCATATCCGGATTTGCAAAGTTTAGACATACAAAGTCCGCTTCTTTTTTTTCTAATTCTGGAAGGATGGCGTCTCTAATTTCAAAGGCACTCATTTCGGGTTTAAGATCGTATGTAGCTACTTTTGGAGAGGGACACAAAATACGTTTTTCCCCTTCGAACGGAGTTTCGCGACCTCCATTAAAAAAGAAAGTAACATGAGGGTATTTTTCCGTTTCAGCTATTCGTATTTGGGTTCTGTTCGCTTTGGACAAGACTTCTCCTAAAGTTTCTTTAATGTTTTCTTTATCGTAAACCACATGGACGTTTTCGTAAGAATCATCGTAGTTCGTTAAGGTAACATAATACAAATTAAGTTTAGACATTTGATATTCTGGCATATCGGTCTGGCTAAGAACTTCTGTTAATTCTCGACCTCTGTCTGTTCTAAAATTAAAGAATATGATAACATCGTTTTCCTCAATTTTGCCTTGTGGATTCCCACTGTCATCAACCAAAATCAAAGGTTTGATAAACTCATCCGTAATACCATTTTTGTAACTTTTTTCTAAGCTATCGGTAAGATCTGAGGTTTTGTCACCTATACCATTGACCAACAAGTCATAGGCCATTTTTACACGTTCCCATCTTTTGTCACGATCCATTGCGTAATACCTCCCTATTACTGAAGCTAATTTTGTATTCTTATTGGAGCAAAACTGTGATATATCTTTTACAAAGGTCTTGCCACTATGCGGGTCTACGTCTCTACCATCTGTAAAAGCATGGATAAAGGACTTTTTAATCCCGTAACTTTCACTTACATCTATTAGTCCTTTTAAGTGATTTATATGGCTATGTACACCTCCATTGCTTAGAAGTCCCAGAAAATGGACATTCTTATTATTTATTTTGGCATAGTCGAAGGCTTCCTGAAGTACTTTTTCATCTTTAAGGGTATTTTGTTCAACTGCTAAATTAATTTTAGCAAGATCTTGATATACAATTCTTCCCGCGCCCAGATTCATATGTCCCACCTCACTATTACCCATTTGACCTTGAGGCAGTCCTACATTCATACCGTCTGTTAACAGGTTGGCATTAGGATATTGTTTGTACAAGGAATCAATATATGGAGTATGTGCATTTTCAATAGCAGATACTTTTGGGTCCGGGGATTTACCCCAACCATCTAGAATCATTAGTATGACTTTCTTACTCATATTCTAAAAAATTATTTGGCCACTAAAATACAGTGATTTAGAATGCTATACCAATAAAGTCTGTTGCAATTTGTAGATTTCCTCAATTGTAGAACCAGATAAGGAAGATGGCAAATCTTCTGTTTTGTTAAAGTTTCGTTATATAAGTGTTAAAGCTGAAACAATTGGTGATTACTAGCGTCTATTAGGATATAAACAAAATCTATTCATCAATTAAAAACAATCATCATGAAAAAAACGTTTTTAACACTGTCAACGGCTTTCCTATTGGTAGTAACAGCCGTCCAGGCCAATGGCCTAAATTCTGAAACTTCTAACTCTTCCGCAATTTCTATTGAGGCAGTGGGAATTAATCCTTTTTGCAAAGCGATTTTGCAGGGAGATATTGACACGGTCAAGAAACTTATTGATTTAGGAGAAGATGTAAATCAGAAATCTGTTGGGATGACACCGGCAATGTTTGCGGCGAGATACAATAAGGCCGAGATATTGAAATTACTAATTGAAAACGGAGCCAACTTGAAAGCCAAAAGTGATAAAGGACAAACAGCTAAGAAAATTGCAGAGCTTTCTAATGCGAAAGATGCACTAGAGGTAATAAAAAGTACAACATAAAGGTAGTTTATTCATCAATCAAAAAGACCCTGAACACTGTTCAGGGTCTTTTATTTAGTAAAGTCTACTACTAATAGTGTTCTGGTAAAAGAGTAAACGATTAAAATTCAAATCCAGTAAAGGCTCTATACATAAATGCATAGATTGCCATGGATAATAGTAAGACACAGAAAACAGAGTAAATTTTTAAAATTACTACGACAAATTCTGGTTTACAATTGTCAAAGGCTTCAAAATAAAGACTTCTCAAATGCAATAGCGTTCCCATATAGTTTCATTTTATAGTGACAAATCAAAGCTATAAGGGTCAAATTAGAGGTATTAAATAGATTTGGA
>CAZWPZ010000141.1:0-1627 GCA_964636005.1 uncultured Eudoraea sp. | reverse complement strand
GGGACAGCGGAACCTACGACTATGCTTTTATTTAGAAATTCTCTTCTGTTCCAATTTTTCATTCTGACTTGCAATTGTTAACACAACCCACAAGATAGAATTTTATTCGCAATAGTATGGGCTATAAAAACACTACTTTATATGAAATGCGATATAGCACAAAATTGTATTTTTACTAGAGTTTCATAAAAGAAATAAGCATATGTCTAAAGTGGAAGATCTGGCAGAACTACATAATTTGGTGTCCGACTTGTTCGAATATCCAAAATCGGATGAAGAATGGGAACAATATAAATTGAGCGATGAACAAGTTTCGCATTTTCATGAATACGGCTATGTTTCGGGGATCAAACTATTAGATGAGAGGCAAATTGAGACTCTTAGAAAGGAGCTTTCTGAAATCACAGATCCCAAACACCCCAAACACGACTTATTTTACGAGTTCCATAGCAATGAATCAGAGGATAGTAATTCTATTCTTTTTCATTCTCTGGGACATTGGCGAATTACCCCTGGTTTTCATGATGTATTATGGAATCCGGCCTTTATAATGGCTGCTCACCAGTTGTTGGAAAATAAGCCCGTTCGCTTTTGGCACGATCAACTATTCAGTAAACCTGCAAAACATGGAGGAGTGGTTGCCTGGCATCAAGATTATTCCTATTGGACCAGAACCGTTGCCATGCAACACCTTACTTGTTGGACTGGCCTGGACGATGCCACCGTAGAAAATGGATGCTTACACTATATCCCAAAAAGTCATTTATGGGGGCTCTTAGATGCTCCTTCTCTTGCCGGTGACATGAACGGTTTGTTGTCCTATTTGACCGAGGAACAAAAGGCTGCTTTTAAACCAATCCCTATTGAATTAAAAAAGGGTTATGGCACGTTTCATCATCCCTTGATGGTGCATGGTTCTTATGAGAATAAATCGGATATCAGCAGAAGGGCTTTTGTCTTAAACGTTTTTGCTGATGGTACGGTAAGCAATACAAACGATGAATTACTTAAGGGAGTGCCTCCAATTCCAAAAGGAGAAAAAATGCAAGGCAAGTTTTTCCCTCTGTTGTATAAAAATTCCTAAACGTATTTTAAAAGAAGATTATTCTTCAAAATGGTATAGGTCTGCAAGTTTATAAACAAGGAAGTTGATTATTTCTGTATCATCTGATCCTTTTCGAAACATTAGATAGGCATTTTCCAATTGCTCTTGCTTAAAATAGTCTAAATCATCCGATCCATATTCGCTAAAGGCGTTCCAGGATTTAAGCCCTTCCAGCATCTCCCAATGCGCCTCGTATCTCAATTTTGCATTGGCAAGTTCCTTTTTATAAGCTGCTTTATCACTTCTATTTTTGGAATCTTTAAGTAAGACATTGTATTGCTCCAAAAGTTTATGGTCTGCCTTTTGCGCTTCTTTTATCAGTTTATAGTACGCACGAGAAACATAGGAATCATACAATTCGATAAAAAGTGAAGCTCGTTCTCTGTCTTTGGGAGTCATTTCGGCCAGCACCACCTCATCTGTAGACGAATAGAGTTGTTCTGGTGGCTCAAGCTCGTAGACCGTGTCTTTCTTAAAAGAGTTTAACCAGGCTTCTGACTGGATGGTTTCCTTCCATGCCTT
>CAZWPZ010000140.1:0-32125 GCA_964636005.1 uncultured Eudoraea sp. | reverse complement strand
TACCACAAGGCAATTTCGGTACATGCTAAGAATCAAGGTATGGAATATCCTATGATTTGTTGGAATTATGGAAGGCCAGATAAAGACGGAAACTATTCCGATAGAACCAAATTTGGAATGATAAGTGTAATTATTCATGAGGTTGGTCATAACTTCTTTCCAATGATTGTTAATTCGGATGAAAGGCAATGGGCTTGGATGGATGAAGGATTCGATACTTTTATGCAATACATGGCAGAACAAGAGTTTGGAGAGGCGTATCCGGAAGTAATTGCACCCAATGAAGCCTATCCCTCAAGAAGAGGAGCTCCGGCCAAAATTGTACCTTATATGAAAGGGGATCAGAGTACCCTTTCTCCAATAATGTCTAATCCAGAAAATGTCTTTCAATTGGGTCCCAATGCCTATGGTAAACCAGCAACAGCCTTAAATATTTTGAGGGAGACGGTTATGGGCAGAGAATTATTTGACCATGCCTTTCGTGTCTATGCCAATAGATGGAAGTTTAAGCATCCGTCACCAGAAGACTTTTTTAGAACGATGGAAGATGCCTCTGCAGTTGATTTAGACTGGTATTGGAGAGGCTGGTTTTACACAACTGATTATGTGGATATTGGAATAAAATCGGTTAAGAAATATTTTGTGAGTAATAAACCGAACCAAAAGATGCAAGAGTATTTGATAGAGAGGGGTTATCAGAAAGATAATTTTCCTTCCTTTATCTACCTTGTGGATGAGGAGGAAGAAGGTTTTGATAAAACACTTGTAGGAAAAGAGCCGGTAAATACAATCCCAACACTGAATGAGTTTTTGATGGATAATCTGACTGTAGAAGAACGTAATTCACTCAAGAATCCAAAATACTTTTATGAGATACAATTTGAAAAACCAGGTGGGATACCGATGCCATTAATAGTGGAATATACTTACGCTGATGGGAGTAAAGAAAAAGTTACCTTCCCACCTCAAATTTGGAGAAAAAATGATACGGAAGTTACAAGAATGGTTGCCTCTGATAAAGAAATAGTTTCTTTTACCATAGACCCAGATCTTGAAACCGCCGATATTGACCTTTCCAACAATAATTGGCCCATAAAAGAACCAGAATCAGAATTCGAACAATTTAAGAAGGACCTTAAAGGTAAATAAAATAAGGCCCTTTTCTGTGATGTTTAGGGAAACCAATTAAATAATAAGGTCTGCTCGACAGGTGTTGCGCAGACCTAAGTCTGATCGGTACTATTTACATATTTTAAAAGCTGAATTAAATCCTCTTCCTTAGTAAGTTTTAGTTTGTTCTTTTTGATATAGGATTTTATATCTGCATTATCTTCCCCTTCAAAAATGGCGCCTAGCTCTTTTTTAGAACCTTTAAAATGAACAGGAACTTTTTTGTTAGATGAAATATAGTAGCCATGCTTATCCTCAAATTTTGGCGGATAGGTAGGATGCATTGAGGTAGCTGCCTTTCTCCCTTCCTTATATATTTTACCTTTTTTCTCAAAAAGGATGTATTTAGGTCCGTCGTAAATGCGAATTAAGTACCCTTCCTTAATTTCATCTTTAGAATCGAAATATTTGGAATAAACATAGTCTTCACCACCAAATTTACATGTTAAGGAGGTGCTTTTGTAAACAGATTCTAAAGCACTGCCTTCTGTTCTTCTTATTTCGATTTCATCACTATACGCATTGTAACGCATGGGATAACTGTCAAATAACTTATCTAAATAGTACACCTGTCCCTGTACAAAATTCTCGTTATAGTATACAGAACCTTCAATATCGCTTAAATCAAGACTATTAGCTCTTGCTCTATTCATATTGCTGGCATTGTTAAGCCATCGCAGTGCCATATCTCTTTCTAGCGGACTTCCTTGCGCTCTTACCGTACCAGGCGATGTCCCTTGGGCTGTGGTTGTCAGAATGGTAAGTACTATGGAAACGAATAATAATAATAACTTTTTCATAAAGGCAAAAAGGTGTTTTAATTAGATAAATATTTCATTTGTGATATAACAATATTACAAAGGGATATTCGAATTCTAAAATAATATGGTATTTCTAAGAACAAGTGCAGGTATTTTGCGATCAATAGAAGTGCTTTTTTGCGTAAACAGAAGGTTGGGAACCAGCGGAAATTTTTAATAAGGCATACTTCTTTTATTATTTAATTTTTTTAATACCTATCCAACTTAACTATATTTGTTCCATGCAGGGATTGTTTATGTTATTTATTAGTGGTGCGGAAATTTTCTTTATCATGTTTATTGTGGTAATGGTGTTTGGCGCAGACAAAATACCAGGGATAGCAAAAGGCCTAGGTAAGGGGATGCGTCAACTAAGGGATGCTACTGATGATATTAAAAGGGAAATTCAAAAGAGTGCTGAAAAGCAAGGAATAGACACCAGTTTTACAGAGGATATTAAAAACGAATTCGACAAGGTTAAGAAAAATGTAGACGACGTCACTGGGACTATTAAGAGAAAATAAGATGTTCTATGCTCAATGAGCTTCTGCTATTAGATAAAAAGTTACTACTTTATCTCAACAACCTAGGTACGGAGAATTTTGATTTTTTTTGGTTGAATGTTACGGATATTAGTACATGGATCCCTCTTATAGTTAGTCTAATTGTCTTTATTTTTTATTCCTACCCATTAAAACCGGGTTTGCAAGTCTTGGGATTATTTTCATTATTACTTCTTTTGACGCTAGGTCTAACGGATATTACCAAGAGTTTTTTCGAACGGCTAAGACCCAACAATGATGTAGAAATAGAACCCCTGATACGGGTTTTAACGGATGCGAGCGGGTTTAGTTTTTTTTCTGGACATGCATCGTCCTCCTTCGCTATGACAAGTTTAGCTATCATCCTGTTTAAGAAAAATAACCGCTGGGTTTGGTTCCTGCTGTTTTGGCCAATTCTATTTGCATACAGCAGGATATATGTTGGGGTTCACTATCCCATAGATGTTTTAGTTGGTGCTTTGATAGGGGTAGGGTTGGCAAAGTTGGTTTATAGCATTTATGCTAAAATTACACTACCCGACTAAGCGTAAGGCCATCTCGAACGGGAAGAAGGACAGTTTCAACCCTGGGATCTTCTTTTAGAAATGTATTATACTCTAATAAGGCTTTGGTCGCCACATCATTTCCCTTAACCCTTTCGACTACTTTTCCAGACCACAAGACGTTATCGCTTAGGATGAGACCGCCTTTAGCAGCAGAACCTATTACAGTTTCGAAATAATTTCTATACTGTTTTTTATCTGCATCGATGAAGACCAGGTCAAAAGGGCCTTCTAAGGATGGAACGATATTTAGGGCATCACCTGTGTGTTGCGTAATTTGATTTGCGTAACCACTTAATTGAAAGAATTTGCTTTGTAGTTCAAGAAGTTCCTCATTAATATCAATGGTATCTATGGTTCCCTCTGGTCCTAGGCCTTCTGCCAGACAAATTGCCGAATAACCTGTATACGTTCCAATTTCTAATATTTTTTTAGGGCGGTATAGTTTAGACAGCATACTCAAGACCCTCCCTTGATAATGTCCGGTTATCATTCTGGGCCTAAGCACCTTCAGGTGCGTCTCTCTGGTCAACGCCTTTAATATCTTTGGTTCTTCCTCGCTGTGTTGGGTGATATAGGCTTCTAAATTTTCTTCAAGAAAGTGCATTAGGAGTTTTTGCAAAAATATGGATTAATATGGTATCTTGAGTATTAAATAAGAGCAATACATATGGAAAACATTCAGGTACGAGAGGCCAACCAGGAAGATCTGAAGGAACTGCTTGCATTTGAACAAGAATTGATCAAGGCGGAGCGACCATTTGATCCGACCATAAAACCAGATCCGGTTCATTACTACGATCTGGCAGAGATATTAGCCAGAGATAAGGCCGTAGTTTACATCGCTTTGATAAAGGATAAGGTCATTAGCTGTGGAAGCGTTACCATAAGGGAAGCAAGACCTTATTTAGATCACAAGGAGTATGCGAATTTTGGTTTTATGTTCACCCTGCAAGAGTATAGAGGTCTGGGAATAAATAAACAAATTATGCAAAAGTGTAAATCTTGGGCTCTGTCTAGAGGATATCGAGAAATTCGGTTAACGGTTTATTCAGAAAATGAATCCGCCATAAAAGCATACGAGAAGGTAGGGTTTAAAAAACATATTATTCAAATGAGAATACCCAGTGTTTGATACCTAAATGCTCGCTTTAGGGCTGTTTAATATCCTTTCTTATTGTATTTTTGAGATAAAACAAGATATGAAATTTGAGAATTCACTTGAATTTGCGACAAACCTGGACGCACAGGATTCATTAAAAAAGTATAAAAACGCTTTTCATTTCCCGCAGAATAAGGGGAGAGATGTAATTTATTTCACCGGCAATTCATTAGGACTCCAACCAAAGACAGCCAAGAATTACATTGATGCGATCATGGAAGACTGGAAGAATCTTGGGGTCGATGGACATTTTCATGCAAAAAGATCTTGGTGGGATTATCACGAACGGTTGGCCGCTCCCTTAGCAAAAGTTGTTGGAGCCAAAGTCCCTGAAATTTGTGTAATGAGTAGCTTAACGATTAACTTACATTTATTAATGGTTAGTTTTTATAGGCCTCAAGGGAAGCGATACAAGATTATTTGCGAGGAAAAGGCTTTTCCATCGGACCAATACATGCTTCAGAGCCAGGTTAAATTTCATGGCTATGATCCTAAGGATGCTATCGTTGAAGTGAAGAAGAGAGAAGGAACGCATCATTGGTACTTAGAGGATGTTTTGGATAAAATTGAAGAAGTAGGGGAGGAACTGGCACTAGTCTTAATAGGAGGTGTAAACTATTATAATGGCCAGGTTTTCGACATGAAATCTATTACAGCGGCAGGGCATCAACAAGGAGCAATGGTTGGGTGGGACCTTGCTCATGCCGTAGGAAATATTAACTTAGAATTGCATTCTTGGGGGGTCGATTTTGCTGCCTGGTGCAGTTATAAATACATGAATAGCGGGCCAGGAAATTCGTCTGCTATATTTGTACATGAACGACATCTAACAGATAATACGCTCCCAAGGTTCGAAGGTTGGTGGGGGACAAAGAAAGAATCAAGATTTATGATGCTACCTGAGTTCGAATCTACCATGACAGCAGATTCGTGGCAACTAAGCAATCCGCCAGTTTTAGCTTTGGCCCCGTACTTGGCCTCGCTCGAAATGTTCGAAGAAGTAGGGATGGCTAAGCTAATTGAAAAACGAAATTTGTTAGTAAATTATTTGGAATACATCTTAGGCGAAGTAAGTAGAGAACTCGGGGCATCCTTTGAAATAATAACACCAAAAGATAGGGGCTGTCAATTGTCTGTATACTTACATGGCGAGGGCAAGGCGATACACCATTATTTGCAGGAAAATGGGGTGATAACTGATTGGAGAGAACCAAATGTTATACGGTTGGCTCCGGCACCATTTTATTGTAGCTTTGAAGATATGTATACTTTCGGGCAGATATTGAAGCGGGGTTTGTCCAGGTAGTTCGTAATACAATCTTCCAATTAAAAAAGATCGTAAATGAAAATTGAACATATAGCACTTTGGACAAATCATATAGAAGAATTAAAAGCATACTACACGAAGTGGTTCGGTGGAGTATCAAATAAAATGTACCAAAATAAAGAGACAGGTTTTAAAAGTTACTTTCTTCAATTTGAATCCGGTTCAAGGTTGGAAATTATGAAAAAAGAAGCCATACCTAATAATCTTAATGATACCGTTCAGAAGCAGCATATTGGATTCATTCATATTGCCTTTGGCGTATCTTCGAAGGAAGAAGTGGATACCATGGCAAATGCCATGCGCGAAGCAGGCCATCCTATTCTTCGAGGTCCAAGAATAACAGGAGATGGTTACTATGAATTCGAAACATTGGATCCGGATAATAATAGGTTAGAAATAACTACGGTTAATCTGTAATATTTTATATTTGGCCCTTTGTTAGATCTCTTATGAAATCTCTGCGGCAAATTCTAATCAATCCCCGGTATTTTGGACCTGCTTGGGTATTTGCAAGTCTCAATATTTTATTTGGGACCTGGGCAATATATATTCCTGAAGTTAAGGAAGATTTGGACATCAATAAAGCAACTTTAGGGATTGCTATTTTTTTTCTTTCCTTGGGCGTTTTTACCATTTTTCCTTTTGCTTCCAAAATCATTAACAAACTAGGTGTTGGTAAGGCCACTGTTTTAGGGTTGCTACTAAGTTGCTTGGCGGCATTATTTCCTTTGGTTGCCCCTAGTTTTATCAGCTTGGGTGTGGCCTTGTTCATCTTTGGTGCGACAAACGGATTTACAGATATTTCCATGAATACCCTTGTAACTGAAATAGAAAAAGAAGATAATCAGAAATTTATGTCGGCTTCTCATGGGTTTTTCAGCTTGGGCGGCGTTTTGGCTGGTTTGGGGAGTTTTCTAATTCCGATTTTGAACAATAAGTTTTTACATATGATCTTGGCTGTCAGTCTGGTTGTCTTGGTTAATTTGGTGTTTTTTAAATACTACTACCGGGTAATAGCTGCCCCAATCGAAAAAGAGAAGTTTAGCTTTAGAAACTTTAAACCCTTACTCTTGCTGGGTATAATTTCTTTTACTGTTATGGGTAGCGAAGGGGCAATAGTCGATTGGAGCGGACTTTTTTTAAAAGAAGTAGCCTTGGCTCCGGTTGCCTTGTGGGGAGCAGGTTTTCTCGGTTTTCAAATATTTATGACTTTAGGCCGATTTTTAGGTGATGCAATAAGTGCACGTATAGGTTCGATAAAAATAGTTGCCTTGGGATCTGCAATTGCGATTCTGGGTTATGCATTGGTTTTAACTACCAATATAGAACTTGCTGTCGTTGGATTTGCTCTTACAGGTTTGGGTTTCTCGGTTATAGTTCCTGAATTATTTCGCATAGGAGGTAACGTGAAAGGTGTAGAGTCTTCACAAGGTGTGGCGTTCATTGCCGGGACTGGTTATGCTGGTTTTTTGGTAGGGCCGGTAATTCTTGGATTTATCGCAGAAAATTTCTCCCTGAATACTAGTTTTTTATCCCTGTTACTATCTACCGTAGCCATTTTAGCAACTACCTTTCTCCTTAGGAGAAATAAGAAAAAAAAACAGCTATCTAATTAACTTTTATATCGGTAAAAAACAGGGAGAAGCTGCCATCTTCCTTTTTGTGCATTTTACTAATATGAAGTTCATTAAACTTTTCATAATCTTCCCAGGTGGTTACTAAAGAAGCGTCTTTTTGATTTTCTTTTCTGAAAACCCATTCCTTGATTAAAAAATCCTCCCCAAAGTAGAAGTCGTATGCATCCCCTGGAGTATATCCACCTTTATTCCCATAAACTATAGTCAGTTTTTGCATCGGTGTCTTACTTATAGGTGCGTTTTGAGCTGTGCTATGGTTATAGGTAAAGGCATCTTTATCCCATTTGAGATTAAATGGGGCAAGAAGCCAATATTTGTCATTAATAAATCCAGCATCAACTTTAGCCGAGATGGAATCTATTTCATTCCTATGATAAGATGTAGTGTCCGAATCGGTTATTCTGGTAACGGTATTGTTAACCTTATCCCAGACCCATGATCTTTCAAAATGAGTGGTGTCCCGATCAACATTAAACGTAAATTCTATTTTATTTACTTTATCCCAATTCCCAATGCCGTGGGCCATTGCTATTTTTTCTGGAATACTATATTCTGTGGCCTCCTTGTTGGGGTCCTTTTTTGTATCCGATTTACAACTAAAAAATAGTACTATAACAGGTAAAAGTAGCAGTGTAAAATTCTTCATCATATGGTTTTTTTCAAAGATAAACGCTTTTACATATAAAGGAAGCACAATACAGCCTTTTAAGTGCGTTTATTATCCCAAGAAAATGTTTAATTTTGAAATCTACAAAATTTTAATAAATGAGTTCAAAAAAAGGTAAAGTTCAAGAAACCATAGATAGCAAATTATTAAGTGAACGCAAGGTATTCCTTTGGGGTATGGTTGATGATGATTCTGCAAAACATGTTATAGACAGGTTATTATTTTTAGATTCAGAAAGTAATGAAGAGATTCAACTAATAATTAATAGCCCGGGAGGCTATGTCACTTCTGGTTTTGCTATTTATGATACCATAACGTCATTAAAAAGCCCTGTGTCTACTATTTGTTCTGGACTAGCAGCTTCCATGGGGTCTATATTGTTGTCCGTCGGAAAAAAGGGGAGACGGTTTATACAGCCACACGCCAGAGTAATGATACATCAACCCAGTGGAGGAGCAAGAGGACAGGCCTCTAATATCGAGATACAAGCCAAAGAGATTATTAAGACTAAAGAAATCGGTGCGCAAATTTTAGCGGATAACTGCGGGCAGACCTTTGAAAAAATAATGAAGGATTTTAATAGAGACTATTGGATGGACGCAAAGGAGTCTGTAGCCTATGGTATAGTTGATGGTATAGCCGAATAAGTAAGTTTTATAAATTATTCAAGGGCTTTCTTTTATTAGAGAAGGCCTTTTTTATTTTATATCCATCGCATTGTAATCGTTTCACCTGCTATGGAATGGAAACGGGTATATGCGGTTTAGAATATTGGGATATTTCTTATTGTGGCTCGAAAATTAATTTTAGTACTTTTACCTTTAAACCCCGAACTGACTTAAATCAATTATGACGCAAACAAAAAAGAACATTGCCATAACCGGTTCGGGACTTATTGGTTCTCTTTTGGCAATCTATTTAAAAAGATTTGGACACGATATAACCGTATTCGACAGAAGACCGGATATCAGAACCATAAAATTTTCAGGTCGATCCATTAACCTGGCTATGAGCAATAGAGGCTGGAATGCGTTACGTGAAGTCGGATTAGAAGAGGAAATAAAAGAAATAGCTATTCCCTTGTATCGAAGAGCAATGCATGTAAAAGGAAAGCCTATCTATTTTCAGAACTACGGAAAGAAAGATGAGGCCATTTGGTCTATCTCCAGAGGGCTTTTGAATAAGAGAATGATCGACCTATCAGAGGCAGAAGGGGTTAGTTTTCGCTTTAATGAAAAGGTTTGGGACATAGACCTGCCAAATGCCAAGATTTTTACAGGTAAGACAGAGAAAGGGGCCTGGAAAGAATATGGCTTTGACATGGTTTTTGGATGCGACGGTGCCTTTTCCAGAATCAGGCACAAGATGCAAAGGAGAAGTAGGTTTGATTATTCACAGGATTTCATCGACGTGGGTTATAAAGAACTTACCATACCTCCAAACCCGGATGGCTCCTATAAGTTAGATAAGAACTCTTTTCATATTTGGCCCAGGGATACATTTATGTTCATCGCAATGCCGAACTTGGATGGGAGTTTTACATGCACCTTGTTTTTACCTTTTGAGGGCCCTGTTAGTTTTGAGCGATTAAGCACCAAAAATGAGGTGACGGCCTTTTTTAAGGAGTATTTTCCGGATGTAATAGACAATTTGGATAATTTAAGCGAAGACTTTTTTAAGAATCCGACTAGTGCCATGGTTACTATGAAATGTTTCCCTTGGACCTATTGGGATAAGGTAGCCTTGGTTGGAGATTCTGCACATGCGATTGTTCCTTTTTACGGACAAGGTATGAATGCTGGTTTTGAGGACATCTTTGTTCTGAACCAGCTTATTGGTGAATATGGGGACCAATGGGAAACGATATTTCAGGAATATCAAAAAAGCAGAAAACCAAATGCAGACGCTATAGCGGAACTCAGTTACAGAAACTTCGTTGAGATGAGTAGCAAAACGGCGGATCCCAAATTTTTACTTCAAAAGAAAATTGAGAAAAATTTTGCCAAAAACCATCCGGATAAATGGATTCCTGTATATTCCAGAGTTACCTTTTCAGATGAGCCTTATGCCAGCGCCCTGGCTACTGGGGATTATCAGGAATACATTATGAAGCAAATAATGAAAGCACCGGATATTGAATCGAAATGGGACAGCAAAGAAGTAGAACTTGAAATACTCCAGTTACTATCTGAAAACAGTAAAGTTTAGTCTCATTTTTAATTTAAAAAGTGACTAGACAAACCCACTGCTGCCGCGAGATTGTATCTCGTGGTAATACTATCACTAGGCATTGGCACTATGGTTTATCTCTTCATTTTGTCTTGATACAAAACGAAGCAAAAGATCAAGAAGGTTTTAGGAAATTTTTGCAGTTGCAAAACCACGGTTGCTGCTATCGCTTCATGCTCTCTTTTGCTTTGCAAAACGCACTTCCACTTGCAGCACCGCTATTTCTGACAAACCTTCCGTTTTTCGTAATTAATAATTCTGCTCCGCAGTAGTTGCACTGCTGCGCTACACTAAAAAAACGCACTGCTACCACGAGATTTTATCTGGTGGTAATGCTAGAAACAAAAAGCCACCTCGAGGGTGGCTTTGCTATTTAAAAAAATAAGGTAATCTTATATCTTAGAAAAAAGCTTGTGCATTTTTTCTTGTTCTTCTTCAGCCAATACTGGATCTACCAAAATACGGCCACTGTGCTCGTCTGTAATGATTTTTTTTCTTGAGGCAATCTCTACCTGTACCTGAGGAGGAATCGTAAAAAAGGATCCACCTGATGCACCTCTCTCAATTGGAACTACAGCAAGACCATTTTTCACATTATTTCGAATTCGTTTGTAAGCGAGTACTAATCTCTCTTCAATCTGTTTTTCAAAATCTTCCGATTTCGCCAAAAGGGCCTTTTCTTCCTTGTCTGTTTCAGCTAGTATAGCGTCGAGCTCGCTTTTCTTGTGTTTTAAATGTGCTTCTCTTTCGCTAAGACGTTCTTTCGTCTCACTAATTACTTCTTTCTTTTGGTCTATTTGCGCCTTAAACTCTTTGATATTTTTCTCTGCAAGTTCGATTTCCAGTTCTTGAAATTCTACTTCCTTGGCAAGGGAGTTAAATTCTCGGCTATTTCTAACGTTCTTTTGTTGTTCCGAGTACTTTTTAATCAGCACTTTAGATTCTTCAATTAGATTTTTTTTAGCGCTAATTTCATAGTTGATAGTTTCTAAATCGGTTTTTAGCTTGTCTAATCTAGTCTTAAGTCCAAGTACATCATCTTCAAGATCTTCCACTTCTAAAGGTAATTCCCCTCTTACATTTCTAATTTCATCAACCCTTGAGTCTATCAATTGTAAGTCGTACAATGCTCTTAGTTTTTCCTCAACGGTGGTTTCTGCTTTTGCTGCCATATTTAATAATACTTGATAGGATTTGTTATACTCTCCGATAAAGAGATTGCAAAATTAGGCAATTTTTTTGTAAGATACTCAACCAATAGATTTTTTGTAAACTGCTCAGTCTCATAGTGTCCAATATCAGCAATTATTAATTGACCTTCCGCCTGATAAAATTCATGGTATTTTATATCCGAGGTAATTAGTATATCGGCACCAGCTTGCTTTGCGTGAGAAATTGCGAAGGCTCCACTTCCTCCTAAGACAGCGACTCTGGATATCTTTTTATTAAGAAAATCACTATGCCTAATTACAGATGCCTGCATCTTTTCCTTGAGAAAATCCATGAATTCCATTTCATCCATAGGTTCCGATAGTTCTCCAATTCTTCCAATTCCAATGGTGTTGGTTGTATTGTCTAGGGTACTTACCTCATAGGCTATCTCCTCATAGGGATGGTGTTGTTTAAGGGAACGTATTATCTGCTTTTCCTTGTCTCTCGTGAAGACAACATTAATTTGAATTTCTTTCTCAAGATGTAATTTTCCAACAGAACCCTTATACGGTCTGGCATTTTTTTTAGGGGTATAACTGCCCATACCTTCTAGCGAAAAACTACAATTACTATAATTACCTATACTTCCTGCGCCTGCTTCGAAGAGATGATGGAGTAACTCTTTTGAATCAATCTCGGGCACATAAGTAACCAATTTTTTTAAGATAGCTGTTTTAGGGATTAGAATTTCCGTATTCGAAAGATTAAGTACCTCACAAATTTTGGCATTTACCCCTTCCGAGGAATTGTCCAATGCCGTATGCATAGAGTAGATAGCAATATCATTTCTTATTGCTTTGATTAGGGTTCTTTCCACATAAGTAGAACCATTCAGTCTTTTTAAACCTTTAAAGATAATAGGGTGAAAACTAACAATCAGATCACAACCTTTATCTATAGCTTCCTCAACAACGTTTTCCAAAGAATCCAAAGTAACTAAAACACCATTAATTTCTTTGTCCATGTCTCCAAGTAGTAAACCCACATTGTCAAATTCTTCAGCAAGATTCAGGGGGGCAAGTTCTTCCAAGACTTGGGCGACTTCTCTAATGGTCATAGTTAAAAAAATATTTGAGTTGTTTCTTTTGATGCGGGTTTTATCAAAGATAAAATATTATATTTTCGTTCCTATGCAACTGCTTCGAAATTTGATGTGGCCATTTTCCATTCTATATGGAATTATTGTTTATGCTAGAAATTGGTTCTACGACATTGGAATTTTTAATTCTAATACATTTCAAACACCAACGCTATGTATTGGAAACCTCTCCGTTGGAGGTACTGGGAAAACTCCTATGGTAGAATGGGTGTTAAGGCATCTTCAAGACAAAACCAGGGTAGTAGTCCTCAGCAGGGGTTATAAGCGAAAAACCAAAGGCTTTATAATGGCTTCTGCCTCGAGCACGGCAGAGGAAATTGGAGATGAACCCCTGCAAATCCAACGTAAATTTCCTGAAGTTGCAGTAGTGGTAGACGAAAATAGATCCCACGGGATTCGCCGAATAGAACGGTTACAAGAACCACAGCTTATCCTTTTAGATGATGCTTATCAACATAGAAAGGTGCAACCTACAGCATCTGTATTGCTTACTTCCTACGGAGATTTATATGTAGGTGATACCTATTTGCCAACAGGGAATTTAAGGGATAGTAAATCGGCTTCAAAAAGAGCAAACTTGATTATTGTAACGAAATGCCCTTTTTCATTGAAAGAACCGGAGAGAAGAGCAATTATAAAGCGATTGGCACCACTTGAAAATCAAAAAGTGCTGTTTTGTGGGTTTTCCTATAGTTCCTTTGTTCAAAATGATACTAATAAGATAAAATTAGCCTCCATAAATAAAAAGAAAGTTATGGTAGTAACAGGGATTGCGAATCCAGAACCACTACTAGATTATTTAAAGTCTCAAAAGATAGACTTTACCCATTCGGCCTATAGGGATCATCATTTTTATTCAGAAAAAGAGATAAACTTTTTTAATAGTGCAGAATTGGTTCTAACTACAGAAAAAGACTATATGCGATTGCGTGGGAAGGTAGAAAATCTTTGCTACCTGGAGGTGCAACATAAATTTATGGAAGACGACGCCTCGCACTTTGTAAAACTTCTGGATGAGCTATGAAACAGAGTTATTGAGTTTATGATCTAAAATATTTTCACCAATTTTCTGATAAAACACCTCTGGTTTAAAAGGTTTTGTAACTACGTCATTACAACCAGCGGCATAAAACTCTTCTAAGCTATCGTCTAAAGAAATTGCTGTCAAAGCAATTATAGGAATTTCTTTGTTGAATTTTCTTATTTCTATGGTGGCTTCCACCCCACTAATTCCGGGCATATGAATATCCATTAGTACCCCGTCGTAGGCGTTCTCCTGAACCATCTCAACCGCGAGAGTTCCATTGTCCGCAATATCGCAACGTATACCTCTTTTGGCTAGCATTTTTTTTGTAATCACCTGATTAATCTTATTGTCTTCAACTACAAGGACATATAAATCACTTAAATCGTAATTGGTTTCTGTGATTTCAAAAGTCAGATCGTCGACAATAACATCCTTAGATTTAAGATCTAGTTCGAAGAAGAAAGAGCTCCCTTTTCCTAAAACACTTTGTAATTGAATCTGACTATCAAAGAGACCGAGTAAGCTCTTTACAATGGTTAGCCCCAAACCAGTACCACCGTATTTACGGTTGATCTGGATGGATCCTTGTTCAAAACTGTCAAAGATATTTTGTTGCTGTTCGTTGGAAATACCAATTCCATTATCTTTGACTTCAAAATAGATTTTTACCAATTGTTCTTCCTGTTTCAGTAATTTGGCTATCACCTCTACCTGACCTCCTCTAGTAAATTTTATCGCGTTTCCTACTAAATTCATAAAGATTTGGGAAATCTTCAGAGGATCACTCATTAAGTGATTAGGAATCTCTTCATCGTAGTCTAGTATTAACTTGGTCTTATTCTCCTTAGCACTTTGATGTAGGGATGAGATCACATCTGCCAAAACCTTTTTTAAACTAAATTCCATGCTTAAAGGTTCTAGCTTGTCTGCGTCTATCTTGTTGATTTGCAGGATGTCATTGATGAAGTTTAGTAGATAATCTCCCGAAAACTTTAAGGATTTTAAATGCTCTTTCTGATGTTCACTTGGATTTTCTTCAAGTAAAAGGTGGGCTAGGCCCGTTACTGCATAAAGAGGTGTTCTTAATTCATGACTCACGGTAGACAAAAAATTAGTTTTTGCTTCCATAGCCTGTATGGCGGCATCACGAGCAGATTGCAGCTCTCTATTTTTGGTTTGTAGGAGGTCGTTTGTTTTGAGTTTTATTTGGTTGTTTCTAAACAGAGAAACAGCAAGAAGTGAAATAATGGTTAGAAAAGCCGATGTAAGAATAGCTGTTATTTCCGATCGGTTGGCCGACTCGTTGAGCTCTTCAATTTTGGCATCCTGTCTGCTTATTTCATCTGCCATAAATTCAAATTGAATTCGGTCAGCTGCTTTAGATTCTGCTTTCACTTTCTCAATAGTGAATACAGAATCCTTTAACGTTAAAAGGTTCCTGTTGTAAATTAAGGACATATCGTACTTTTCCTGAGCTTCGTACGCTTGCCCCAATAACTCATTTGCTTCAAAAAGTTCTCTGGTGAAATGGTTTTTCTCTGCAACTTCCAGCGCCATGAGTCCATTTTTCACACTTTCTTCAGGCTTGTTGTTTTGAAGATACAGCCGGGTAAGCCCGAGATAAGCCTGTGTCTGTAAGTACTCTTTTTCAAAAACATCCTGATTGACGACCAGAGAATTATAACTTAGTTCTGCACTTTCAATCTTATCAATACTCACAAAGATTTTTGCCTCAAGGAGTAAAATATTATTCAGAAGATTACGGTCGTTACTAAGGCGTTTGGCTTCGTTCAACATGAAAATTGCCTGAAAAAATAAGCCACTGTCGTATAATAGTGTAGCTTCTATATACTTATGAACAGCATATCCATAAGGATAAGCCAGATCATTAAGAATTACAGTGGCTCTGTCCCAATAGAATATGGTGGTTTCGCGTTTGTCCAATTCTAAGTAGAGCAAAGCAAATTTGTGATAGCAATCTACAAGTGCTTTAGCATTTTTGGTACTTTCTGCTAAGGCTGCGGCCTTTTCCAGTGTTTCTAAGGCCAGGTTTATTTTATTTTCGTTTTTGTAATCTCTGGTCCGACTCAAATAAGTTTCCAGTTCATCCGTGGATTCCGTTCCTTCTTGAGCATTTGCAATCAGGCTAAGCAGCACTATAAAGACTGTAAGCATCCTATGGAAGCATTTGCTATGTGAGCGTTTTCTATTCAACTAATAGTTTTTGAATATCCTGTCTTTTCTTGATGCTGTAAGCATCAATGCATAAATTTTCTTATCCTAACAATAATCTCTTTACTAACGAATCAAAGTACTAACTATTGTTTTTTAGTCGATGAAGTACTTTTCTTCAGGATAAACGGAAACTTAGAAGGTCCGTCAATCAATTCCAGGATGAAAGATTTATGCTATATGTTTATGTGCTTTGTAGGAAGATCGCACCAGGGCACCACTTTCTACGTGTCTAAAGCCCATTTCGAGCCCTAAATCTTCATATTTCTTAAACTGTTCTGGTGTGATAAATTCTTTTACTGGAAGATGCTTTTTGCTTGGTTGAAGGTATTGTCCAATAGTAACGACATCTACCTTTGCTTCTCTCAAATCTGATAAGGTTTGTATCACTTCTTCTTCCATTTCTCCTAACCCCAGCATTATACCAGACTTCGTTCTGTTTGCTCCATTTTCTTTTAAATATCGCAATACATGGAGGCTTCTGTCATATTTGGCTTGAATACGTACTTCGCGCGTCAGACGCTTTACTGTTTCCATATTATGAGATATTACTTCGGGCGCAACGGCGAGAATCCTATCTAAGTGTCTTTCAATTCCCTGAAAATCTGGAATAAGGGTCTCTAGTGTTGTATTGGGGTTCATACGTCTTACGGCCTCTACCGTTTCTGCCCAAATGATGGATCCCATATCCTTTAAATCGTCCCTGTCTACAGAAGTTAATACAGCGTGCTTGATATTCATTATCTTAATGGAACGAGCAACTTTCTCGGGCTCCTCCCAATCTACACTTTCGGGCCGTCCGGTTTGTACACCGCAAAACCCACAAGAGCGCGTGCATATGTTACCCAAAATCATAAATGTTGCTGTGCCTTCACCCCAACATTCCCCCATATTCGGACAACTCCCAGAGGTACATATGGTGTGTAGATTGTATTTGTCTACCAAACCTCTTAATTGGGTATATTTTTTACCTGTAGGTAATTTTACGCGTAACCACTTTGGTTTGGTCTTTATTTTCTCTGAAGCATTGATTGTTTCCAACTCCATAATTATTTTTATACAAATATACGACCAAAAGATCTATTCCTTACACTGGTCCTTTTCTAATAAATACTTCACGAAAAAGTGTTGCTATCCCTGATAATTTGGGCCAGGAGCTTTTTTGCCCTAAGCAGCTTTACTTTGATATTGTTTACAGGTTCACCAAGTTTGTCGGCAATTTCTAAATAAGAAAGTTCATTAAAGTAACGCAGGTTTATGACTTGCTGATAATGAGGTTTTAGTTGTTTTATATCCTGCAGTAATTTAGCCAAATTTTGATCGGTAATAAGCTGATCTTCAGCAGAGGGAGTGTCGTCCAAAACTTTTTTTATGGCATCTTGATTGGTCTTATCGGATCGATCCAAAACATTTCTTTTTCTTTTTCGAACGAGATCGACATGTAGATTTTTAGAAATAGTTATTAACCAGGTCTTAAATTCGTATTTGTTGTTGTAGGTATTTAATTTATCGAAGGCCTTTGAAAATGTTTGTATTGTAATGTCTTCTGCGTCGTTTTCGTTTTTAGTACGTACGAGCTGAAATCCATAAACATCGTTCCAAAAGGTATCTAGTAGGGTGCTATAGGCAATTTGATTTCCATCTTTGGCAAGTTGGATAGTTAATTGCAGTTTCTCTTCAGACTTTTCCAAAGTGGGGGTTTTAAGTTTCGTTGAAGTACTAAGACAATTCTAGATGGTAGGCGATTTTTCCCTAGCACATTCTTGTTCACCGGGCATTTTACCACAATAGCCACATGCTTCTCCTTCTGTATTTAGGTAAGGATTCTGACTAGCACAGGTGCCTGCGAATTTTCCGTCTTTTTTCGACCAAATTTTGATGGCTATTCCTGCAAATGCCAAAGCCAAAAGACCAATAGTAACCAAGAGCAACTTCATATATAAAATTTGGTACAAAGATATAAAAATAAAGCCCCATATAATGAGGCTTTTACAATACATTAGCTTTTTACATCTTTCAATAAGATATATTAGCAACTATGTTTTTAACAGTAGGCGTATCCGTACCGCCTTGAGGTTCAATTGTAATGTAGCTAATTGCATTCTCCGCATACGGCAAGGCTCTTAGCTTATCTTTGTCATGTATATTGTTTATCACCCCAAGATTTACCATTTCGCCATTTACCTCAGCCCACATTTGGTAACACTGATTTTCTGGTAAATTAGGTAGGTTTCTGACATTGATATAAGACAGTTTTTTTACTGGATTGACATAGGCAACAGCTTTCAACTCTTTTGCCTTCTTATTTCCGTTGACCAGGAATTTTTTGGTTTGCGGATTGTTTAAAACAATAAATTGGTTTCTTACATCTTCCAACTGCTCCTTCATATCCTCTTCCAAAGTCTTGATTTTGGCATTTACAAGTACATTTTCATCTTGTAAACTCTGGTTTTGATTCCAGAAAAAGTAGGAGGATCCGGCAAACATAAATGCGGTTATACTTGCGGCTATCGCATATCTCCTGAATTTTCGTCTTACAGAGTTTTGGGCTTTTATTCTATGCAATATTTTATCCTTTAACCCTTCAGGGGTTTTTAAGGCGTATTGTTTTGCATAGGCCTCTAAATTATTTTGTAATTCATCATAGATCTCTCTAACCTCAGGATATAAGGCGATGTACCGTTCTACTTGCAAGGACTCTTCCTGGGAGGTAGATCCTATGAGATACTTTTCAAGTAAATCCGTGTCTAAAAATATTCTTATTTTTTCTTTCATGATAAAAAACTTAAAAGGACTAGGAGTATCATATTTTCACCATAAATCTTTTTGAGCTCTCTTAGCCCAATCTTTAATCTCGACTTAATAGTTCCTAGTGGTATGTTCAATTCGTCACTAGCCTCCTGTTGTGTCATACCTTGAAAAAACAAGGCGTCCAAGACAACATGATATTTGTGATCAATTTTGGCCATATTTTCCTTAACATCTAGGAAGTCTGGATTGATACTACTGACACCTACATTATATACGTCCGAAACGTCAATTTGGATTTCTTTGTCCGTTTTGGTGTTGGTACTTCGTAATTTGTCAATAGCAGTATTTCTAGTTATCCTGAATAACCAAGTAAATAATTTAGCCTTTGAGGAGTCATAGGTATCGGCCTTTTTCCAAATTTTGACAAAACTTTCCTGTAAGACGTCCTGCGCCAATTCGGAATCACGCAGAACTTTGAAAGCAACACCATAGAGAGTGTCTCCGTAATGTTCATATAACAAGGAAATAGCTTTGTCATTACGTTCTTGGAGTAATTCAACAATATGTTTTTCAAGAAGTATGCTCATAAAAGGTCTAGGTGGTAAAAAACGTAAAACAAGGCATCCAAATTCCTATTTTATATCGTATATACCGTAAACGCTAAATTATAAAATTGATTGCTAAGTAAGCGTTTTCTCATTTTAAATTAGAATAATATGCAACTGGTTATTGCATATTAATTTTGGTTAGTTTGGTTTGGTTCAACCCCTGTGTACAAGCACAGGGGTTTTTCATTACATTACTATATTTACTTCTGGAATAATGGATATTCCAAATGTTGCTAATACCTTTTGCTGAATTTTAGTGGATAAGTCCAGAATATCCTTTCCCTGGGCATTTCCATAATTAACTAATACCAGTGCCTGATTTTTGTGTACCCCTGCGTCGCCATATCTTTTGCCCTTAAAGCCACAAAACTCAATAAGCCATCCTGCCGGTATTTTATAAAGGGTATCGGATATTTTGTAAAACGGAGCATCAGGAAACTTTTTATGAAAGGATTCAAATACTGTTTTAGAAACCTCCGGGTTTTTAAAGAAACTTCCGCTGTTTCCTAAAACAACCGGGTCTGGTAGTTTTTTTTGCCGTATACGAATTACTGCTTCAGATATATCTTGTATGCTAGGGCTTTCTATTCCAGAGGCAGCAAGTTCCGAGTCTATAGCCCCATAGGATGTATTTAAGACATGATTCTTTGTTGTAAGTCTAAAATCTACAGAAGTGATGATAAACTTTCCTTTTGCTTTATTCTTGAAAATAGAGTTTCTATAGCCAAATTCACAAGCCTCTTTATCAAAGTGAACTGTTTTTTGTGTGCTAATTTCCATTGCTTCACAGGCAAGGAAAAGGTCTTTGAGTTCTATACCATAGGCTCCTATATTTTGAATTGGAGCAGTGCCGACATTTCCTGGTATCAAGGATAGATTCTCAAGCCCACCATAGTTATTGTCTACGGCCCAGCTTACAAAGTCGTGCCAGTTTTCTCCTGCCATAACCCGCACATCTATATAGGCATCCGTACTATTTAGTATTTGTATTCCCTTGAGGGCTACGTGAATCACCAAGGCTTCAATATTCTTTGCCAACAGAATGTTGCTACCCCCTCCTAATATGAACTTATCCGGAAAATTGGGCAATTTAAGTACTTCCTCTAATTCGCTTAAAGAGTGTATTTGCACAAAGTACCGTGCTTTTGAATCTATACCGAAAGTGTTATACGGCTTTAAGGATATGTTTTCTTTTATATTCAAAGTTCTTGATACACTTTAAGTCCATCACTAAGAATATCCACTGCCTTTTTGAGAAGGTCTTTTTCTAAGACATAGGCAATTCGTATCTGATTCTTTCCTTCACCTTCAGTTGCATAAAAACCTCCAGCAGGAGCTACCATAACTGTTTGTCCATCCTTGTGAAAATGTTCTAAGAGCCATTGCGCAAAGTGATCTGCATCTTCTATTGGAAGCTCTACTATGCAATAAAATGCGCCCTGAGGTTTGCCAACTACCACCCCGGGAATTTTGTGCAACTCTTCCAACAAAAGGTCGCGCCTTTTTACATATTCAGAAATTACTTCTTGAAAATACACTGGGGGAGTGCTAAGGGCAGCTTCACTAGCAATTTGCGCATAGGTTGGAGGGGACAATCTCGCCTGCGCAAATTTCAGGGCAGTTTGTATTATTTTACGGTTTTTACTTACCAAACAACCTATTCTGGCGCCGCACATGCTATACCGCTTGGAAACAGAATCAACCACTATTGCATGGTCTTCAAGACCTATTTCTCTTAATATTGAATGATGTTGAAGTCCTTCGTAGGCAAATTCTCTGTAGACTTCATCTGCAACCAAAAATATATCGTGTTTTTTAACAAGCTCGGCTAGCTTTTGTATTTCTTCATGCGTATATAAGTATCCAGTTGGGTTGCCTGGGTTACATATTACTATTGCCTTCGTTTTTTCTGTAATTAATTTTTCGAAATCACTGATTGGAGGCAAATTGAAATTGCTTTCAATTTTAGACAAAACAGGAACCACCTTGAGACCCATTGCAGTTGCAAATCCGTTGTAATTTGCATAAAAGGGTTCAGGAATTATAATTTCATCCTCTGGATCTGCGATACTACCCATAGCAAAGGAGAGAGCTTCTGAACCTCCTGTGGTGACTATTATGTCATGAAGACTAACGTAGATTTCCTGAGATTTGTAATAATCGCTAAGTTTCTCTCTGTACGCATCTGATCCCTCAGTTCTGCTGTAGGCCAGAACTTCAAGATCATTATTTTTTACAGCTTCTAGAGCCTGTTTGGGTGTTTTGATATCGGGTTGCCCAATATTTAAGTGAATAACCTCAATTCCTTTTTTCTTGGCTTCTTCCGCAAATGGAACAAGTTTTCGAATAGGAGATTGCGGCATATTGGTGCCTTTTTTGGAAATAGCAGGCATAGAATAAAATTTTAGCAAAAATGCTAAATCCTTATGACAATTCAATACAAACTGTATTATTATCTTTTCATCCGATCGTATGTTAAAGTCTGGGTAACTTTTTGATTTTTTTAATATCTTTAAGAGAGATAGTTCTAATTATGAGGAAGTTGCGCTTCATTTTGGCCTTAATTATTGTAATCTGTTTTAGTTTACCCACCCTAATTCAGGGGCAAGGTTATGCGCTGCCTCAGGGTAAAGATGTGGAGAAAATTAAGTTCGAATTGATCAATAATTTAATTGTGATACCCATTAAGGTAAATGGCGCAGAACTTTCATTCATACTCGATTCGGGTGTGAGCAAACCAATTCTCTTTAATGTTTCCGATCAGGATTCTATTCATTTAAAAAACGTTTCCGAAATTACAATTCGGGGATTAGGTGATGGGGAACCTATTAAGGCCTTGAGCTCAAAAGGAAACTTTTTTAAGCTAAAAAACATACGCAATTTAAACCAGCAACTGTATGTGGTTATAGACAGGGAAATGAATTTTTCTCCTACCTTGGGAATTCCCATACACGGTATTATAGGTTACGATTTGTTTCGGGATTTTGTAGTAGATATTAACTATAGTTCTGGTTATATTAAATTCCATAGACCCGAAACATATAAGTCCAAGCCCTTGAAGAATGAGGTTAGGCTTCCATTGGCCATCAGAAAAGAAAAGGCATTTGTTCAGGGCAATGTAGATTTAAATGATAAGAAAGATGTTCCTGTCAATCTTTTGGTTGATACTGGAAGTAGCGATGCTGTATGGCTGTTTCCTAATAAAGGGAAAGGTATCGATGTTCCTGAAAAGTATTATGATGACTTTTTAGGAAAAGGATTAAATGGAACTATTTTTGGGAAGAGAACAAAAGTGAATAGTATTCGTCTGGGTACACACATTTTAAAAGATGCGAAAGCGGCATTTCCTAATATGGATAATTTCGGGGATTATATTGACCTTAGAAACCGAAACGGAAGTATTGGAGGAGAATTATTAAAAAGATTTAATGTAATTGTCAATTACGCTACTAATGAAATCAGACTACGGAAAAATGCTAATTTCAAGAAACCTTTTCAGTACGATTTAAGTGGTTTACAAATCCGGCATAATGGATTGAGGTATATTGCCGATAGGATTGCAGATAATAGAGGTGTTGTTTATAGTAGTCAAAAAACCTTCGGAGATGTACAGATATTAATGGAAGGTTCTACCAGGCTCAGTTTGGTGCCAGAAATTGTGGTATCAGCAATAAGAATTGGTAGTCCGGCTGCAGAAGCAGGCCTTCGAGAAGGAGATATCATTTTGGCGGTCAATGGAAAAAAAGTGCATAGTTACAAGCTTCAGGAGATACTTAAAATGATGAATGAGAAAGAGGGCAAACGGATTCGCTTGCTAATTGAACGTTACAATAGAGATCTCCTATTCTCCTTTGTTCTTAAAAACATGCTTGAATAAAAAAACCCAACTCACTTGAGTTGGGTTTAGTATTTTAAAAAGTATAAAGCTTATTTGCCTTCTACAGCTTTTACTTCTCCTTTTATTTTCAAAATCTTGGTTGGTGTATCCGCATTAGAAATAACAGTAATTGCTTTTCTTATGGGACCAACACGTTTTGTGTCGTATTTAACTTGAATTTCTCCAGACTTTCCTGGTAAAATAGCTTCTTCTGGCTTTTTTGGAATTGTACAACCACAACTAGAGCTTACTTTACTAATGATTAATGGAGCAGATCCTGTATTTGTGAATTCGAAAATACGAATTCCATCACTTCCCGCTTCAATTACACCATAGTCTACTGTTTCTGTTTTAAACTCAATTTTCGCAACCTTGTCTTGCGCAATAACATTAAATGCAAGTAGGCCTACAAACAATAATACTACTACTTTTTTCATATTTTTTAGTTTTGGGTGAACCTCAAATGTAAATGATTTGCTATCAACATCCAAAATTCTTTTGTTATCTACTAACGTTACTTATTTTTGTTTCGTATTTATGCAGGCCTAAAATGACAGCATAAATTAAATATTTAACAGTCTTTGCGATTATACATTCTAAGCCTTGATTAGTGATAGACAAAAACTATACCAAAATATGGAGATCCCTTCAAAATATGAGCCCGAAATAGTTGAGAATAAATGGTATACGTATTGGATGGAACAGAATTTTTTTCATTCTGTACCAGACGATAGAAAGGCCTATACCATAGTTATACCGCCTCCTAATGTCACAGGTGTCCTTCATATGGGTCATATGTTGAATAATACAATACAAGATGTTCTAATCCGTCGAGCACGACTGCTTGGATTTAATGCCTGTTGGGTACCAGGTATGGATCATGCATCCATAGCCACGGAAGCCAAGGTTGTGGCGAAATTAAAGGAACAAGGGATACAGAAGAATGCTATTGGGAGAGAAGCTTTTATGGAACATGCCTGGGATTGGACCAATGAATATGGCGGGGTTATACTGGAACAATTAAAAAAACTGGGTTGCTCCTGCGATTGGTCTAGAACTAAGTTTACCATGGATGACGATATGTCAGCTTCTGTGATTAAGGTTTTTACGGAACTTTATGATAAGGGACTTATTTACCGTGGATTTAGGATGGTAAATTGGGATCCTGAAGCCAGGACAACACTTTCGGATGAGGAGGTAATTTATCAGGAGAAAAACGGCCAGTTATTTTATTTGTCGTATCCTATTGAAGGATCGAATGAGAGAGTCACCATTGCCACAACAAGACCAGAGACGATTTTAGGAGATACAGCAATTTGCATCAATCCTGAAGATGAGCGTTATTCCCACTTAAAAGGCAAAAGGGCAATAGTACCTATTGCAAATAGATCGATCCCAATTATTGAAGACAGCTATGTTGCAATGGACTTCGGTACTGGCTGTCTAAAAGTGACTCCTGCGCATGATGAGAATGATAAGATATTAGGGGAGAAACACAATCTGGATACTATCGACATCTTTAACGAGGATGCGACTTTAAACAGTTTTGGTCTCCACTACCAAGGGAAGGATCGGTTTGTAGTAAGGAAAGAGATTACGGCAGAATTAAAGGAGAAAGGGTATTTAACCAAGGTGGAGGCCTATACGAATAAAGTAGGTACTTCAGAAAGAACTGGGGCGATTATTGAACCTAGGTTATCCGATCAGTGGTTTCTAAAGATGGGAAATCTAGCAAAGCCTGCATTAGATGCTGTTCTAACTTCAAAAGAAGTAAATCTGTTTCCAAGAAAATTTGAAAATACCTACAGGCACTGGATGGAAAATATTCGAGATTGGAATATATCCCGGCAGTTGTGGTGGGGTCAAAGAATTCCAGCATATTATTACGGAGACGGGAAAGAAGATTTTGTAGTTGCAGAATCAGCGGAAGAAGCTCTGACGAAGGCTAGAGTAAAAGCTTCTCAACCAAATTTGAAATTGGCCGATTTGAAACAAGATGAAGATGTTTTAGACACTTGGTTCTCTTCCTGGCTTTGGCCAATAAGCGTTTTTGGGGGAATATTAGAACCAGAAAATAAAGAAATACAGTATTACTATCCTACCAGCGACTTGGTAACCGGACCGGATATATTGTTTTTCTGGGTGGCCAGAATGATAGTGGCGGGCTACGAATTCAGGGATAAGCAACCTTTTCAAAATGTTTATTTTACTGGCCTGGTTAGAGATAAACAAGGACGAAAAATGTCTAAATCGCTTGGGAATTCTCCCGACGCCCTAGGATTGTTGAAGGAATACGGGGCCGATGCAGTTCGCGTAGGTCTGTTGTTGAGTTCCGCAGCAGGTAATGATCTTCTTTTTGACCCTACGTTATGTCAGCAAGGCAAGAATTTTGCTAATAAGATTTGGAATGCTTTCCGTTTGGTAAAAGGGTGGGAGGTTTCAGATAAACCACAGGATGAGGCAGCTAAATTGGGTATTACATGGTACAACGAACGCTTTCAGGAAGTTTTAAGGGAAATCGAAGATCATTTCGATAAATACAGAATTTCTGATGCCTTGATGGCTACCTATAAACTTATCTGGGACGATTTCTGTTCGTGGTTACTCGAAATGGTAAAACCAGCTTATCAAGAACCAATTGACAAGACAACTTACGAAAGTATTTTGTCGATTTTTGAAAATAATCTAAAGCTTTTACATCCGTTTATGCCGTTTTTATCGGAAGAAATTTGGCAACGCATTAGTGAAAGAAATGCTGCAGAATCCTTAATGGTATCAAGTTGGCCTAAAAAGGAAGCATACGATTCTGGGCTTCTTGAAGCGTTTTCTTTTGTCAAAGAAATAATAGGTGGCGTAAGAAATATTAGAAAAGAGAAAAACATTTCCTTTAAGGAACCTCTGGAATTGTACGTCCTAAACAAAGAAGCGGTAAACAATACCATGCCTGTTATTGTTAAGAAGCTGGCCAATGTAAAGGAAATAGCAGATACCAAAGAATCCATTCCCAGTTCTTTTAGCTTTAGAATAAAGAGCAACGAGTATTTTATTCCAGCAACAGACCGCATTGATGTAGAGGGTGAAAGAAAGAAAATAGAGGACGAATTACTTTATACACGCGGGTTTTTGCAGTCGGTTAATAAGAAATTGTCCAATGAAAGATTTGTTTCTAATGCACCTGAAAAAGTAGTAATTATGGAACAAAAGAAGGCCGCAGATGCCAAGGCAAAGATTGCTACTTTAGAGCAAAGTCTAGAAAGTTTAAAGTAACGTGGTTTGCATTTTTAGGACTATCTAGAGCCCAAATGTGGAGTATAGAATTTCGTACGAAGTAAGTCTGTCTACCGCTTTTATCAGAATTTAGCATTGCCCTTTAGTGGTGTCTGATTTCTTAGAATCCGTTTAGTGTCTATTCAAGGATACAGTTTGAAGTTTTGAGATGGTTTCTTATCTTTAGAGAAAGTAGACGTTATGAAATATATTTCCCTGTTTATCCTGACCCTTATGCCGCTGGTTTTAATTTCCCAAAATGCTGAGGGGAACGTTTTACCTCCGGAGATACAGATTAAAACAGCAGTTTTACCTGCTCCTGATGAGGAAAAGGATGAGGCCATGGTATATGGCTATTCTCAGGACGGAATTTTGGTGGTTTTAAGAGAAGGAAAGAACAACCTAGTCTGTTTGGCGGATGATCCAAACAAGGAAGGTATTAGTATTAGCTGTTATTCTAAAAAATTAGACCCTTTTATGGCGAGAGGAAGAGAACTTTCGTTGGAAGGAAAAGACGTTAAGGAAAAAAGAGCTATTCGTGCCGAGGAAGTAGCTTCTGGGAAGCTAAAAATGCCTTCAGAGCCTAGCATGATGTATATATATTACGGGAAAGATGAGGACTATAATTCCACTACCGGAGAGTTGAAGAATGGCAAGTTCCGATATGTTATTTACACTCCCTTTGCTACCACAGAATCAACAGGTTTACCGGATAAACCTCACGCTAAGGGGATGCCTTGGTTAATGGATCCAGGGACTCATAGGGCACATATCATGGTGGGCCCGTTTGATTAAACTTTTTGCCTAATCGAAAAATAAATTACTGGAAGCTTTTTGGGTTTAATCGCAAGTGTTGCATATAAATAGATAAAAATTGAAGATTTACCTTGTGATAATTTTGATCTTTTGTCTTCCTATGGTAGATATGGAACTGCTAGCGCAGGAAAATAAAATTACGATCAAGGAGGAGAAGGAGTTGGAAGATGAGGAATATATCTATGAAGTAGAAGAATCCGAAGAACCCTTTAAGGTCTTACATGCAGAACCCTTGTATATTGATCTAATAAGAGACTTAGGAGCAAGAAAGGGCGAGAAAGAATGGAACCTGGGATTCGGACTATTAGATAAGACTGAATTTGAAGAGTATGAAGTACTCATTGAATATGAATTTGCCCCTGTAAACAGACTGGGCCTTGAAATTGAATTGCCTTTTGCTTTTTATGCAACAGACGGCGATAACACTAACGCCCCGAAAAATAATCTCGAAGGTCTTCAATTGGCTGCCCAATATACTTTTCTAGTATCTCCAAAGGCTCATACTTCCCTGGCAATAGGATATTTACATAAGTTCGAGTTCGTCCCATTTGAAGACTATGGCAATAAGAGTTTATATAAAGGTAATTTGTTTAATCCGTTTTTCGTGGCGGCCAAAAGATGGGGTAGGAGCATACATACCTTAATTTATACTGGCCCGGAAATGGAGAGACTCTTTAATTCAGGTAGAACAGAAGTGGTAATGGCGATAAATGCCAATTTGCATTATATGGTGCCTGGAACTACCAACTTTGTAGGAGTTGAAATGAATATGGAAGTAGAGGAAGGAGAATTTCAGATGACTATGCGGCCTCAGATACGAGTGGAGATAAGTGATGATATTCTTATGGGTCTTGTTGCTGGTGTTCCCATTCAAAGTGAGGGAGACCGACTAAGTATGTTTTGTAGAATGATTTACGAACCTTAGTATTCTTGAAAAAGAAATTGGATAATTAAAGTGGATATTATGAATAAGATACGACCTTATATATTGGCAGAAACAAATTGGAAATCTCTAAAAGACGATCGTTTTGAACTTGCCATTTTACCCTGGGGTGCAACAGAAGCGCACAACTATCATTTGCCATATGGCACAGATATATATGAGGCCAATTCACTATCAGCAGAAGCAGCCAGACTAGCCTGGGAGCGCGGAGCCAGGCCGATTGTATTACCGACTATACCTTTTGGGGTCAATACGGGTCAATCGGATATTTATTTAGATATTAATTTAAATCCAAGTACGCAGTTTGCAATACTAGAAGATGTCATAAATACGCTGAATCGGCAAGGAATCAATAAGTTGCTTATTTTCAATAGTCACGGGGGTAATAATTTTAAACCTCTGGTGAGAGAATTAGGATTAAAATTTCCAGAAATGTTCATTTGTTTCACCAATTGGTTTGTTGCGATGAATCGAAGTGATTATTTTGATAAGGATGGCGATCATGCCGATGAAATGGAGACAAGTTTATTGTTGTATCTGCAACCTCAACTGGTACTTCCAAATAAAGATTGGGGCAAAGGATCGGCAAAAAAATTCAAGATAAGTGGTTTTACTGAAGGATGGGCATGGGCAGAAAGACAATGGTCTAAAGTATCCGAGGACACTGGAATAGGGGATCCATCGCAAGCCACAGCGGCAAAAGGGGAAAGGTTTTTTAAAGATCTTAGCAGTAAATTAGGAAATTTTGTTTTCGACCTCTGTGAAGCAGATATAAAGGATCTTTACGAATAAGATCTATAGTAATTCTTTCCTGACCAAGCGAATATATAATTTCATTGCTTGTTCTTTATCTATATTTTGGGCCTGAATTAGGGCATTTGCCTTGAACGCATTAATCAAGGGAGTTTTACTTCCAGGGTTGTCGAAGTTTTTGTTTGCAATTTTATAATAAGCATATAGTTTTAACAGAAGATCAGCTGGCAGAGGATCAGTATAATTATTGACAAATTCTACCGATTCTTGAAAATCTGTATATAGCTTACTTTTCTTCATTTTTATTTAAGGCTGTTGCGATACATGTTTTTGCGCCCACAACTTTCTGATTTAGCTTTACCGTAATACCGCAATCTAGGGGTAAAAATAAATCTACTCTAGACCCGAACTTAATAAAACCAGCATCATCTCCCTGATGTACATGGTCTCCTTCCTCTGCATAGTTTACAATTCTCCTTGCCATGGCTCCTGCTATTTGACGGAATAAAATATCTCCAAATTTTGGGGTATGTACTACTATCGTTGTTCGTTCATTTAAGGTACTACTTTTTGGATGCCATGCTACTAAATACTTACCCGGATGGTATTTGGAATAGGTTACTACGCCACTCACTGGGTAGCGAGTTACATGAACATTTATTGGAGACATAAATACAGAAACCTGAATTCGCCTGTCTTTGAAAAATTCTGTTTCTTCTACTTCTTCAATTGCAACAACCTTCCCATCAACAGGAGATAAAATATCATCAAAGTCTCTTTTTACAACACGTTTTGGGTTTCTAAAAAACTGTAAAATGGACAGCAGGAAAAGCAATGCAACAACTTGAACAGATATTTTAAGCCAAGACGGCTCTATAAAAAAATGCGCTATTAGAACAAGGGAACAACAAATAAAAAAGCTGCTTAGAACAATTCTTTGTCCTTCTTTATGAAACATAAGAAAACAACATTAGAGTTAAATATGCAAATGGTGCTGCAAAGATAAGACTATCTAATCGGTCCAGCATGCCTCCGTGCCCAGGAAGAATAGCGCCACTATCTTTTACGCCTGCTTGTCTTTTTAATTTTGATTCAATTAAATCTCCAAGACTACCCATAACGACAATTACTGCCGCTAAAATAACCCATTGGGTAGGATTTACAATATGTTCATAATTAGCCATGACATAAGCTGCTATTAAGGAAGCCACAAGACCTCCGAGGGCTCCTTCTACTGTTTTCTTAGGAGAAACCGCTGGAAATAATTTGGTCCTACCAATCGTCTTTCCAACCAAATATGCAAAGGAATCATTCATCCAAATAAGAATAAAAATGCCCATAATTAAATACTTAGCAAATTCATTGTCCTTATAAGGAATCATCGTAAGGAAGATACATCCTCCACCAACATAAAACAAGCCTATAATAAACTTTTCATAGGTGTAATGAAGTTTTTTATTTTTTGCAAAAAGATAATAAAGCAACATACCATCTACAAAGATGGTTATAAACACCAGCATATTAATTAGCACCTTATCATGTATAAGGTAAATATACGCCCACCACAACCCAAGGTAGGCAAGAAAAATATAATACCCTTTCAGATTGACCAATCGCTTATATTCATATAAACAGGCCAAACCAAAAACCATAAATAAGAAATCGAAGGCGTCCGAGCTCAAAAAAACGGCCGAAAGTAATAGAATAACATAAACTGCACCTGTTAAAAGTCTCCTCAGTAGTTCCCTCATACTAAAGGTCTTCCATCAGTAATAGGTACAGATGCTTTGTACTGCTGCCGTAAGTCAGGTAGTCGTCAACATTTTCTTCATTGCTTTGAAAATGTTTAATGGTAGTAATATTTGTAGGGATACCATGTTTGTACTTCTTTTTTATTGTTTTCAAACCTTCCCCTATGGTATCCACCAATTGACTCGTTGTAGCATAAACTACCACATTAACTGGTAATTCTTTGAGCTTTTTTTCTTTTAGTTGATTAGAACAAACAAGAATAGAACCATTTTGTGCTACTAAATGTTCACAGGTAGTGAAGAAAACTTCGCTTTTGTGAGAATCTTCAGTGAAGGATATGTGGTCTTTGGAGAACTTATCCTTCAGTCTGGGGTCTAAAATATAAAAGGGGTGTTCCTCCCAGGAGTTTTCCTTAACAATATTATTCAGTGCTTCTGATACCTCTCTAATAGAATCACAATAGATGAATTTACCACCATTTTTCTTAAAGTGTATAGTAAACTTTTCATCTACCGGAATATTCAGGTCGGGCATATGCATTCCTCTTGTCTCAGCAGTATCTTTGGAAACCTTTTTCTTACCTCCTCCAAAAAGTTTGTCAAAAATGCCCATTCAGTTATAGCAGCATTAAATTATTATAAAAACAACGTTTTCGTTTATCTATTTATTTTCCTCTTTAGATTCTTCTGCACTTACCTCATTATCTGAGATAACCTCCTGTCCCTTTTTGTCGAATTCTAATTCATGAGGACGCTTTCCAAAGATTTTTTCCAAATCCTCCTTAAAGATAACCTCTTTTTCCAATAAGCGCTCGGCAAGTTCCGTAAGTTTATCTTTATTTTCTTCCAGGACGTTTATTGCTCTGTTGTATTCCTCTTCTATAATCTTAGAAATCTCCTGGTCTATAACCTGGGCGGTTTCTTCACTATAGGGTTTTGTAAAACCATATTCATTTTGCCCAGAATCATAATAGGTCAGATTCCCTATCTCGTCATTTAATCCGTAAATGGTGACCATTGCCCTCGCCTGTTTAGTAACTTTTTCTAAGTCACTCAATGCCCCGGTGGATATTTTATTAAAAATAACCTTTTCAGCAGCTCTTCCTCCCAAGGTGGCGCACATTTCGTCTTTCATTTGCTCTGGTCTAACAATAAGCCGTTCTTCAGGGAGATACCAGGCGGCTCCAAGGGATTGTCCTCTTGGAACAATAGTAACTTTTACCAAGGGTGCAGCGTGTTCTAGCATCCAGCTTACGGTTGCATGACCCGCTTCATGATAAGCAATGGTTTTCTTTTCCTCTGGAGTAATTATTTTATTTTTCTTCTCCAGACCTCCAACAATTCTATCGACCGCATCTAGAAAATCTTGTTTGCTTACGGCCTTTTTTTCTTTTCGGGCAGCGATTAATGCTGCTTCATTACAAACATTTGCGATGTCGGCCCCGGAAAATCCTGGTGTTTGTCTTGCTAGGAAGTCAAGATCAAGCGTTTCAGAAGTTTTTATGGGACGTAGATGAACCTCAAAGATTTCTTTTCTTTCCCGGATATCGGGAAGGTCTACATAAATCTGTCTATCGAACCTTCCTGCCCGCATTAATGCTTTGTCTAAAACATCTGCACGGTTTGTCGCAGCTAGGACAATAACATTGGTATTGGTTCCAAAACCATCCATTTCTGTCAGTAACTGATTTA
>CAZWPZ010000139.1:0-5451 GCA_964636005.1 uncultured Eudoraea sp. | reverse complement strand
TGTTAAAAATTATTAACAAAATCAATTTCCTATTTTTTTATGCAGTTTTATAAGTAAAAATGCCTTGTCAGATTATTTTTAAGGATTGTCCAACTTCAATAAAGGCGCTAATTGCATCATCAAGATGCGCTTGGGTATGAGCGGCTGAAAGTTGTACCCGAATTCTCGCTTTTCCCTTGGGAACAACAGGGTAGAAAAAGCCAACAACATATATACCTCTGTCTAACAGCATGTTGGACATTTTTTGAGACAGTTTAGCGTCGTATAGCATTACAGGAACTATAGCCGAATCGCCATCAATAATATCGAAGCCGGCCTCCGTCATACCTTTTTTAAAGTAGTTCGTATTTTTCTCAAGTTGATCTCTAAGAGATGTATCATTTTCAAGCATGTCAAAAACTTTTAAAGAGGCACCCACGATGCTTGGAGCTAAACTATTGGAGAATAAATAAGGTCTGGATCTTTGCCTCAACATAGAAATTATCTCTTTTTTTGCGGTAGTATATCCCCCCATTGCGCCTCCAAGCGCCTTTCCTAATGTTCCTGTAATGATATCTATTCTATCCAATACACCTAATTTCTCTAGCGTTCCTTTACCAGTATCTCCAATAAAACCTGTTGCATGGCATTCATCTATCATGACAAGGGCATCATATCGATCTGCCAGATTACAAATTTTATCTAAAGGAGCGAGTAAACCATCCATGGAGAACACGCCATCTGTCACAATTATTTTAAATCTTGAATCGTCCTTATTTGCCTGTACTAGCTGTTCCTCCAATGAAGCCATATCTCCATTCGCATATCGGTATCTCTTGGCCTTACACAAACGCACACCATCAATTATGGATGCGTGATTTAAAGAATCGGATATTATGGCATCTTCGGCTGTTAATAGCGGTTCAAAGATACCTCCATTAGCATCAAAAGCAGCTGCGTAAAGAATCGTGTCTTCTGTTCCGTAAAAAGACGCAATCTTTTGTTCTAATGCTTTATGAATATCCTGAGTTCCGCATATAAACCGAACAGAAGACATCCCAAATCCATGGCTATCTAAAGTATTTTTTGCTGCCTTTATTACTTCCGGATGAGAGGAAAGTCCTAAATAGTTATTTGCGCAAAAGTTCAAGACCTTTTTGCCGTTATCTAGAGTTACTTCTGCACCCTGTGGAGAGGTAATTATTCTTTCTTCTTTGAAAAGTCCTGCTTCCTTAATGGCAGCAAGTTCTGTTTTTAAGTGCTCTTGTATTTTACCGTACATAATGATATTATATGGATTCTATTTCTATTTCTTTGCCAATATATAGTAATAACCTATCTGCTACTTTAAAACCCATTTGTTCTAAGGCATCTGAGTATTGAAAAAGTTGTTCTGCATACTTTGGGCTTTTTTTGCCAGTTTTATAGTCTAATATACTGACGCCGTTATCTTTAATGACAATTCTGTCCGGACGTAAAATTAGGCCATTTTGGTTTATTATTTCACTCTCATTTTTGATTCTTGCCCCGGAAGAATAATATTTTTCCAGCAATGGATGTTCAACAACTTTGTGGATTATGGTATGAAGTTCTGAAAAGGTATCTCCGGACAGGGTGCTAGAGACAGATAATTTTTCTAAAACCTCCTTGACGTCATCTTTAGTATTTATCATACCTAAAGCGTAATGTATTAAATTTCCTTTTTCAATGGCTTGTGTCAATGGAGAGTCCCAATCTACAGCGTTATTGGTAAGTATCTTAAATCGGCCTGTATCCTTTAGTGTATGAACATAAGGAAGATGCCTAGTAGTTTCAACTGCTCTGTGCTTTGTTTTTTGTTGTGAGGTTTTACCAAAAGAATAGCAATTTATGGCGTTATCCCAAATATTTTCTTTGATCAAATAGTATTGAAATAAATCGGCATAATCCGTACAATCCAATTGGGTTTTTGTTGTCCCTTTTTTTTCCGTTACAATTACCAGTTTGTCAACCGCCCTGGTTAAAGCAACATATAGAATATCATAGGCATCAAGCTGTAATTTACTGCGTTCCTCCTGATAGACTTTCGATGCTTTTTCACTATAATGCTCAACCTCAGCCTTATACGAAACTAAAAATTGTTGTTCTTCATCAATTTCTGAAATAGGAAGCCAGAGATTATTTCCTTTGGCATGGAAGATTTGGGAGTTCGCAAAGGGATAAATTACTACGGGAAATTCTAAGCCTTTGGATTTGTGAATTGTCATTATCTGTACAGCATTAGTATTCTCTGGAGCAATTATACTAAGCTGATTCTTGATTTTTTCCCATTCCTCCAAGAAGGTATATACAGAGGGGCTCTCTCTTTGTTCCGTGTCTAGAACACATTCCATAAAATAAGTGATGTAGGCGTCTGAAGAACTGGAGAGGTTCATTTTTTTGATTACAATTTCCAGACTATCATAAAGAGACTTTTGTTTGAATAGTGCGCTGCTAAAACCATATCTAGATTTTAGTAGTCCATCCATATTCTCTAGATTATCCTTAAAGAACCGGTGCTTATTATTCTCTGTTTCTGAAAGAAATTCTAACAGTAAGAAAATGGTATTAAGATCTTTTGGGTTAAGACTATATTTTAAAAGATTTATAAGAAACTGTACCTTAGGATTGTTTTTTAAAAGTAACGCCTCAGAAGATATTATAGGGATCCCATTTTCTACTAAATAGTTTGCTACTAGTTCTCCTTGACTTTTCGTTCTGGTTAAAACACAAATATCGGATAAGGCGTAGAATTCTTCTTGTGATTGATGAACATTCTCTAAAACTGCTTCGCAGTAGGCCATGTCCTTATTTTCCGATTTCTCTAAGAAGTTTATAATAACGGATCCGCCTTCTTTTCCATTGCTAAGTTGTTGGTTTCCGTTGAAATAGAATTCCTGAAATTGTTCTTTTAATAAGGTTTCCGATACCGTTTGAAAAAAACTATTATTAAAAGTAACCACTTCATCTCTACTGCGATAATTAGTGTTCAGTGAATGAACGGAAGGCGGTATTACAAAGGGTTTATCTTCTTGTGAGATTAGGTTCATCAATTGTTCTGCTTCCCCACCCCTCCATCGATAAATGGCTTGCTTAATATCACCAACTAACATAAGGGAACCCGAATTACCTTGTTCATCTGCACTTGCTAGTGCATTTGCGACAAGAGGAATTAGATTAGACCATTGCATGATAGAGGTGTCCTGAAACTCATCGATGAAATAGTGTTTGAACTTTTCCCCTAATCTTTCGTAGATGTACGGAGCCGGTTGGTTCTGAATTTCTTTTGAAATAATGTTGTTGAAAAAACTGATGGAAATTTGGTCTTTCTCTTCTTGAATTTGATCTATTTCCTTCTGAATTTGGTTTAAGAGGGTGAGTGGGACAGTGTTTTGATATGCATTTAGTAGGAATAGACGATAATAGTATTTCTTTTTTATTTCTAAATACGTCCTATTTAAATAAGGAAGCATGTCTGGATCGGTGAACGAATACGCTTTTTTTAGAATTTTTCCTTCTTCGAAATAACTCAATAGTTTACTCTTATACAGCTTTGTAGTGTCGAACAGACCATCAACTAAATAGTTAAAATGCTTGGGAAGGGTCTGATAACTGAAGGCCTCTATAGGAGTTCCAGAGTTGTTGATTTTTTCCAAAACTATTTTGGCATCTTCTTTTATCTCAATCTCAAGAAGATTAATTCGCTGGTCCATAATCTTCATTAGATTCTCGAAGTCTTTTATCGACTTATCTTTGATACTACTTAGATGAATTAACTGATTTTCATTGAAGAGAAGCTTTCCTATCTTATTCAGATCAAAAGTAATATCCCAACTTTTATCATTTTCGATTTTGGAAAGAGCAAAATTAACTAAGAAATCTGTTAGAATTTTATCACTACCAGCCTTATTGACTAGTCTTTCTACGGCTTCATTTAGAAGTAACTCCGTGTCTAATACAACCTCAAAATTCTGTGGAAGCTTGAGTTCCTTAGAAAAGGTTTGCAAAAGACGAAGATTAAACTTGTCGATGGTTGAGATGTCGAAGAAAGCATAGTTATGAAGAATTAGCTTGAGTGTTTTTCTTGATCTTATATGCAGTCTTTCTTTATCTACTTTAAGTGTTTTGGCTAATTCGATGAAAAGATCATTAGGTTGCTTTAGAATCTCAGGTGAACTAAATAAAAAAAGCAAGTCCAATATCCGCGACTTCATTTCATTGGCTGCCTTGTTGGTGAATGTAATAGCTAGAATTTGATCAAAATTAAAAGAAGATCTAGCGGATAATATAATTTGCAAGTACTCGTATACCAGCTGATAGGTCTTACCAGATCCTGCGGAAGCATTGTATATTCTAAAGGAAGGAGATGGCACTCGTTTTTATGTGCAAAGTAAGAAATCTAAAATAGTTCTTAACATATTATTTGGTTCCTATTTATGTTAAAAAGAGTAACTTTACCTACGATTATTAATAAATTAAACACTATAAATATGGCATTCGAATTACCTAAATTACCTTACGCCTATGATGCGTTAGAACCTTATATTGACGCTAGAACCATGGAGATACATCATACAAAACACCATAATGGTTATACTTCCAAGTTAAACGCGGCTATTGAAAATACACCATTAGCAAACGAATCTATAGAAAACATATTGGCAAATCTGGATATGAACAATGGAGCTGTTAGAAACAATGGTGGAGGCTTTTATAACCATTCATTATTTTGGGAAATAATGTCACCAAATGGTGGAGGAACTCCTGAAGGAGAATTGGGAGAAGCAATTAACGCTGCGTTTGGATCTTTTGATGCCTTCAAAAATGAATTCAGTGCCGCTGCAGGTTCAAGATTTGGCTCTGGATGGGCATGGTTATGTGTACACCCGGGAGGTAAGGTAGAGGTTTGCTCCACACCAAATCAAGACAATCCCTTAATGCCAAATACCGGTTGTGGGGGCACCCCAATACTCGGCCTTGACGTTTGGGAACACGCTTACTATTTGAACTATCAAAACAGAAGACCTGACTATATTGATGCATTTTTTAGTATTATCAATTGGTCTAAGGTCGCAGAATTATATTCTTCCAGTAAGTAACTGAAAGAAAAAAAGAACTGCTTTTAATTAAAAAATCATCCAGTATAAACTGGATGATTTTTTTTTATAGAAAAGGGCGGAGAAGTCTCCACCCTTTTCGTCCCAAATCTTACCATAAACTTAACCTACTTATGCTATGGCATTACTAAATTACTGGTATTGTGAGAAATAACAAAGAAAATTTGCGAATTTTTAGGCTATTGTAGGTCTAAGATTAAAATTACCATCACGAATATTTAGTTTATTTCTTTGTTAGTTGATTGATAATCAGAAATAAAAAAGGCAGGTGTATACCCGCCTTTTTCCCCAAATCTTACCATGAACTTAACCTACTTATGCTATGGTTCTCCAAATA
>CAZWPZ010000138.1:0-3547 GCA_964636005.1 uncultured Eudoraea sp. | reverse complement strand
AATACAGAATGCGAAGGACAATAGGAAACCAGAGGGCATAGGTCTTACCACTCCCTGTAGGAGCGTTTAATAGGCCATTCTTATTTTTTAAAAAAGCCTGCCATGTTTCTCTTTGAAACCTATGCGGTTTCCATTGTTGTCTACTAAACCATTCTTCCGCTATCTCTAGCATTTCTGTTTCATACATATGGCATAGGGGTATCGGGTTCTCTAAATTCTCTTAGAATTGAAGCAATTAAAGCGGAGAAAATACCCGTATTTAAAGGTAACTATTTATTGGGTAAATGCGGACCATTCAACTAGTCATTTTGCGAAAAATTATAGATTATCTACTCTAACTTTTTTGCTGATTTATTCAAAAATTCACTTTTAAAACGAGTATCTTTGTGGCTTAAACAAACTTTAGATATGCCCATAATTGATCTATATCAACATAGTGAACAAAGACGTAATTTGGCTCATTTTGCAACCTTAGCCTCATTAGCTGCGGTAGACGGTGAAGTCAATAAGCACGAAAAGGTGTTGCTAGACAGCTTTGCAGAAAAACTAGGTATTACTTCAGAGGAATATAAAGAAGTGATGAAGAAGTCTAATAAGTATCCTATTCATCCATACAACAGCGAAAAGGAACGCTATGAAAGACTATATGATTTATTCCGAGTGATTTATGCAGATAACCATATTGAAAATGAAGAAATGGTTCTTGTTAAAAAATATGCGATAGGTCTCGGATTTCCTTCGGAAAAGGCAAATAAGATATTGGAAAAATCCGTGGCCATTTTCGGGGGTAAAATCAATTTTAAGGACTATATGCACTTACTAAACTCCTAAAATTTTTAGGTAGTCTTTTTGTCGCGCATAAAGGATTCCGCTTTCAAGACCATTTTTTTACTACCACAAAAGAAAGGAACCCGTTGATGTAGTTCCGTAGGGACAATATCCAAAATCCTCTCAAAACCATTACTGGCCTTCCCATTGGCCTGTTCTGCTATAAACGCCATTGGGTTACATTCGTAAAGCAATCGCAATTTGCCATCAGAAGCTACACTACTTTTTGGGTACATATATATTCCTCCTTTGATCATGTTGCGATGAAAGTCGGAAACAAGGGAACCGATGTATCTTGAAGTATAAGGTCTGTCTCCTTCTTCTCGCTGACAATATTTGATATAGTCTTTTACCCCTTGCGGAAAATGTATATAATTTCCTTCGTTAACCGAATAAATTTTTCCTTCTTCAGGAAATTCCATGTCAGGGTGCGAAAGATAAAAGGTTCCAATAGCAGGGTTTAAGGTAAATCCATTCACCCCATGACCAGTTGTATAAACTAACATGGTACTGGTTCCATAAATTATATAACCTGCCGCCACCTGTTTGTTGCCAGGTTGTAAAAAATCTTCCAGAGTTACTGGAGTACCCACATCTGTTACTCTTCTGTAAATGGAAAAGATAGTACCAACAGAGACATTAACGTCGATATTGGAAGAGCCATCCAAAGGATCAATTAAGACAACATATTTGTTTTGGTGTTTTTCGTCATTACTGTTGATACTTATAAAATCGTCTTCTTCCTCCGAGGCAATTCCACATACTATTTCTCTGTTTTTTAGTGTCTGAATAAACTTTTCATTAGCAAGGACGTCTAATTTTTGCTGACTTTCTCCCTGAATATTTACATCGCCCGCATCTCCCAAAATGTCGACTAAGCCCGCCTTGTTGACCTCATGATTAACTACTTTACATGCAAGTCTGATTGCATTGATGAGTTTCGACAATTCACCAGAAGAATATTGAAATGAATCTTGATTCTCAATGATAAACTCTCCTAATGTTTTATTTTTTTTATGCATGCCTAAAGCCTATTTAATTTAATTACAAATATCGATTATTTTGTGAAACTAATCTCTGTAATATTTCGGCTTGATATAATATTTATAACTTTGTGTTTTAAATGTAACAAATGAAACCAAATATTAGGTTGGCACGACGTGAGGATATGGCAGATGTACTTATTCTTATACAAGAATTAGCCAGCTTTGAAAAAGAAGAGGGAGCAGTCGAAGTGACTGAAGCAAACCTTGTGGAAGACGGTTTTGGTGGCACACCACTGTTTCACTGTTTTGTAGCTGAAGTAGATGGTGAAATAGCCGGGACGGCCATAGTCTATCCCAGATATTCTACATGGAAAGGGAAAGTACTTCATCTTGAAGACTTGATAGTTTCCCAGGCATATAGATGAAAAGGCTTAGGTTCTGCACTATTAACCGCAGTTGTAAGATATGGTAGAGAATTAAAAGTTAAACGTATATCCTGGGAAGTTTTAGATTGGAATACACAAGCTATTAATTTTTATGAAAACAAAGGAGCAAAGGTCCTTAGAGATTGGGATGTGGTACAGCTAAGTGAAATCGGAATAAAAGAATATTTAAAGGAAAATGAGAGTATTTAAGTTTGGAGGTGCCTCCGTAAAGGATGCGGAAGGTGTGAAAAACGTGGCGAAAGTGTTACAAAACGCAGGGCATAATAGTACCTTTATCGTTGTTTCTGCTATGGGAAAAATGACCAATGCCATGGAAGATGTGGTCAAGGCCTATTTTGAAGACAAATCGCAACTACATGATAAACTGCAGTTTGCAGAATTTTATCATCAGAAAATATTGGAAGATCTTTTTGTTGAGAACACGGATGAAGTATTCTCTAAAGTATCCTCGTTGTTTGATGAAGTAAAAGGTTTTTTAGCATGGAATAAATCTCCTAATTATAGCTTTGTATACGACCAAGTGGTTGGATATGGGGAATTGGTTTCAACCACCATCGTAAGTGCTTATTTGGATAAAATCGGTATAGACAACCACTGGCTGGATATAAGAGAGCTTATCAAAACCGATGATAATTATAGAGATGGAATAGTAAACTGGGCCCGTACAGAAGCGCTAATAAATGAAGCTGTTGAAGGAGACAAACTGTATATTACTCAGGGCTTTTTAGGAAGTGATGCGAACAATTTCACAACAACTCTTGGGAGAGAAGGATCAGACTATACAGCTGCCATTGTAGCGTATTGTTTAGGGGCCAATTCGGTGACAATATGGAAAGACGTTCCAGGCGTATTAAATGCAGATCCCAGATATTTCAAAGAGACACAGTTATTGAATAGCATTTCGTATAGGGAAGCTATAGAACTTGCTTTCTACGGAGCATCCGTGATTCACCCAAAAACGCTTCAACCCTTACAGAGAAAGAATATTCCCCTACATGTAAAGTCTTTTGTAAATCCCAAGGATAAAGGGACTACAGTTGGAAAAGGCAAAGGCATAGAGCCTAAAGTCCCTTGTTTTATTGTAAAGAAAAATCAGGTTTTAATGAAACTATCTTCCTTAGATTTCTCTTTTATCGTAGAGGATAATATCAGTGATTTGTTCAAGTTACTTCATGACTATAGAATGAAGGTCGATATGATTCAGAATTCAGCAATTAGTTTTTCGGTATGTATTGACAATAAGTTCGATCGTTTAAACGAATTAAAAGAGAAGCTTTCAGGAAGGTT
>CAZWPZ010000137.1:0-12569 GCA_964636005.1 uncultured Eudoraea sp. | reverse complement strand
TTATTTATAAAAGTTTTTCTTTTCATCGCATAGGTTTATAAGTTCCTTTTCTTCAACTCATTCACAGCATAGTCTGCTGCTCTGGCTGTTAAGGCCATATAGGTAATGGACGGGTTTTGACAAGCACTGGAAGTCATACAGGCACCGTCTGTTACAAAAACATTTTTTGCTCCCCATACCTGGTTGTGGCCATTTAAGACAGAGGTTTTTGGGTCCCTGCCCATTCTTGCGGTTCCCATTTCATGAATATTAAGTCCAATGTTTCGTGTATCCTCTTTCCCTTCAATATTTTTAAAGTTTAACTTCTCGAGCATTTCTACTCCAGAGGCTACCATATCCTTAACCATATTGTTCTCATTTTCTTTATATTCTGCGTCAACTATCAACTGAGGGATACCCCACTCATCGGTTTCCGTTTTACTCAGACTAATTTTGTTTTCGTGATAGGGAAGGCACTCACCCATGCCCCGTAAACTAAATCGCCACGGGCCTAAGGTGGACAGATCATTTTTTAGTGAAAGACCAACAGCGGTCTCACTTAGTTCTGTCCCAGCCCCTCTGGAAGCACCTCCGGCATATGCATACCCTCTTAAGAAGTCATTTTGCTTGTCGTCTCCAAAATTTCGGAAACGCGCCAGATAGGTTCCTGTTGGTCTTCTCCCAGAGTAGTACTTATCTTCAAACCCTTCAAATTCACCACTAATGACTGCGTTGTAGTTGTGGTCCATTAAATTGTGCCCTAGTTCTCCGGAGTCGTTACCCAAACCATTTGGAAATCTTGATGAGGTAGAATTCATCAGGAGTAAGGTAGTATTTAGTGTAGACCCATTGACAAAAATTATTTTTGAATAGTATTCAATTGCTTCTTTTGTATTCGTGTCAATAATTCTTACACCAATGGCTTTGCCTTGCGCTTCGTCATAAAGGATAGACTGAGCAACAGAAAAAGGACGAATAGTTAAATTTCCAGTGCTTTCCGCAGCAGGTAATGTAGACGAATTACTACTAAAATAACCTCCAAAGGGACAGCCTCTATTGCATAAACTTCTGTATTGGCAAGGCCCTCTTCCCTCATGCCTTTGTGTAAGATTAGCAGTTCTTGAAATTACCAGGTGTCTGTCTTTATACTTTTGCGAAAGTTGCTCCTTTACATGTTTTTCAAGACAATTCATTTCCATTGGAGGCAGAAATTCACCATCTGGAATTTGTGCCAAGCCATCCCTATTGCCACTTATGCCGGCAAATTTCTCTACGTAGCTATACCATGGCGCAATATCTTTGTAGCGAATTGGCCAATCCACAGCAATTCCCTCTTTTGCATTTGCTTCAAAATCTACATTACTCCATCGCTGTGTCCAACGAGCCCATAACAAAGACTTGCCACCAACCTGGTACCCACGAATCCAATCGAAAGGCTTTTCTTGTTGATAGGGGTGGTCCTTGTCCTTGACAAAAAAGTGTTCTGTAGCTTCGCCATAGGCGTAGCATCTATTGATGATTGGATTTTCTTCCTGATCTTTCAAAGGCATAATCCCTCTATGCGGAAACTCCCATTGGTGCATACTTGCCGTAGGGTAGTCTTTAATGTGTTCTACCATCCTTCCGCGCTCCAATACCAGTGTTTTAAGACCTTTTTCACACAATTCTTTTGCCGCCCAACCACCACTTATTCCTGAGCCTATTACTATGGCGTCATAGGTATTCTCTTTCGTTCCTTTTCCAGCTATATGCATTCTCTTAGGTTATTTGTTTTGCGTCACTTTTTGAATTATTTGCCCATCCTTTTTAGACTTTAGGATAAGCTTTTTATCACCATTTGGCAGAATTTCATCTTTTATTAAATAATAGTCATCGTCATATGAATTCCATTCTCTGTCTAAATGGTCTGCGGGATTCCCTCTCCAATCTTCAAGCTCAACAGGCTCCCATAGTTTGGTTTGAGCAGATTTTAAAGCAGCATCCAGAATGGCGTTAACAACATATCCGTCGTAAAACGTTTCCTGGGGCTCTCTACCTTCCTCTATTGCAGTAAACATATCCGTGAACATATGTGGATATCCCAGTTCATGAGCCTCATCTCCTACAGGAAAAAGCCATCCGGTATTCGATTCTGCCTTCTCTGCAACATAGCCTTCGCTTCCTTTACCAGTTGTAAACATTTCAAAACCAGTTCGTAAAAAACTGTTTATCCAAATGGTTCCTTCTGTACCCATTACTTCATCTCTAAGATCCATCCCTCCCCGGAAAGTCCAGCTTACTTCAAATTGTCCAATAGCACCATTGGCGTATTTCACCAGTCCTATGGCATGATCTTCTGCCTCAATAGGGTGTACTTGTGTGTCTGCCCAGCACATAACCTCAATAGGTTTAATGTCTTTGCCGATAAAATTTCGGCTTATTTCCACACAATGGCATCCCAGATCAATTATGGCACCCCCTCCGGATTTACTTTTGTCCCAAAACCAGTCGCTGTGCGGCCCGGGGTGTGCCTCACGGGATTTGGTCCATAGTACGCGTCCTACATCGCCTTTCTTTACACTTTCTAAAGATTTAAGAAACTTTGGCGTATAACATAGATCCTCCAAATAACCACCAAAAATTCCGGACTCCTCTACCATATCTAACATGCGTTTTGCTTCTTCAGCAGTTCTACCCAGGGGTTTTGTACAAATCACATGTTTTTTGGCTTTGGCACAAATGGCAACCGCTTCTTCGTGAAGATTATTTGGAAGCGCTATAAGAACTACATCAACCTCAGGATGTTCTATGGCCTCCTTCATTGAGGTACTGTAATGAGGTAGACTGTAGTCTTCAGCAAATCTTTTTGCATTACTCTCGCCACGGGAATAGACCATTACTACCCGATCTTTTCTGCGTTGCGCATGTAAAGATTCTGCATAAAACCGTGCTATAAAACCAGAACCCAAGACTGCAATATTCATATGTATAACTTTTTATTAATTAACCTTACCACCCAAAAAATTTCCTCACATTCTTCCTACTTAATTTCCAATCTTCTTTGAGGGGGTTTTCAGGAGTAAATTCATTCGGGAAGGCCAATTCGATAGCGACTTGTCCGTCAAAATTAAACTTTCGAAGTGCTTCGGAAACACTCTTAAAATCTGTGGCCCCCTGGCCTAAATACTCCGTCCAGGTGCCATCTTCATACTGATCACGCAGGTGTAGATAAACGATCTGATTACCATATTGGTTAATAAAATCAACTGGATCTACTCCGGCTCTGATCAACCAGTTGATATCTGGTCCAAGTTTAAAATCAGGGAGTCTTTTTAAAGTGCCTTTGAGGTCGTACAAATCATTTTCCACTTCATAGGTGTGGTTATGTAGATTGGCGACAATCCCGTTATCGTTACAGATATCTCTAATTTTAGCAAGAATTTGCGCTTGTGCATCGAATTGTGCTTCCGTTTTTGGATTTTTAGAATGCCCTACAGATATTCCGAAGGTCTTTCCTCCGAGCTTCCCTAACCGCGGTATTATTGTTTCTATATCAGAAGTAATTTTGGCGTGTTGTTCTTTTTCAAATAGGCTTAAACCTACACCGTAGGAAGAACCAGAGACGCGAAAATTATATTTCTTAATAAGCTCTCCTATTCTTTCTACTGCATCGTCATGTCTAAGGTTGGCTTCCATTAACTCTACACCATCGATACCCGCATAGCTTAAATCTGAAAATACCGTTTCTAGATTCGGGGTGCAATCCCAGTTTGGGGGAAACTTGCTCGCGTACACCCAAAGGTGCGCAAATACTGGAATTTTCTTTGACGAAAGGGCATACAAGTTTTGGCCAAATCCCTTTTCAGCAGCTAGCAATAGCGATGCCGATAGTACACTTGTTTTAGCAATAAACTCCCGTCTATTTAGTGACTTTTTACTATGCATAATTTACAGAATTCTTAGACGTAATAAAGTACAATTTTTTATCAAGGTAGAAGTACAAGATTGTAAAAATATTAATTTTAACTTGTATGTACAAGTTAAAATTTGAAACAGGGGGATCTACCTAAATTTGGTGCTATATCCACTTTGTAAGTCGCGTAAATAATATATCTTGTATTATGACAAATATGGGTGATAAATGGTCGAAGAGATTTTTAAGCTTGATTTCAATTTTCAAAAATCCGCTATAGTATGAAATGGTTAGTGCGTTTAACATTTCTCTTACTTCTGGGGCAGCTGGGAGGTGTTTTTGCGCAAGACGCTCAAACTTTAGAGCGAAACGAACGAATACGGAAACGATGGAATAGGAGCCTCGTTAATAATGAGAATTATATTTTTAACAAAGAGGCCAACAACCTATTAGCACAAACAATAGAATCTTTAGAACCGGGAAAGGCATTATGTGTTGCCATGGGACAGGGCAGAAATGCTCTCTATCTCGCGAAGAAAGGATGGGAAGTAAGTGGTTTTGATTTAGCGGACGAGGCCATCGACTACGCTTTAGAATCTGCTGCACAATATAACCTTAGTTTACATACGGAAATTGCCAGTTTTGATTCCTATGATTTTGGAGAATCGCAATGGGATTTAATTACCTGGCTTTACGGGGGCTGTTTACAAGTTGACGGTATTGTATCTAAGTTGAAGAAGGCACTTAAACCGAAAGGAATATTTGTGTTTGAATTCTTTCACAGGCAGGCTGGTATTGAAATGGGGAGACCTGAATTTGGGTGTAAGACCAATGCCATTAAGGATATGTTTTCAAAAGACGGCTTTGAAATATTGTTATATGAGGAGAAAGAGGGCGTAGCAGATTACGGCATGCAACCAAACATGTTAATTTATATGGTTGTGTCTAAACTATAAGGTGTTCTTTCGATAGAGTCGGTTGTTGATAAAATAGCTTAGGACACCCAGACCAAGAATGGCTAATCCAATTAAAAATTCTTGAGGTTTGTCTATAATCAGATAAACAAAAACCCAAAGGCTACAGACGATAAAGAAAATTGGCAAATAAGGATATAGCGGAGCTCTAAAGCCAGAAACGGATCTTCCTTTTCGTCTTAACGGGAATATACCCGCAACCGTTAACGTAGCACTTAATTGTAAAACAAAGCCACAATAAAGCAGTACGCTTTCAAAAGTTCCGGTTAGAACATAGGCGATACTAATAATTGCTTGTAACCAAATTGCTCTAACTGGCAATTTTCTCGAATTTGTTTTTTGTAAAAAGCTCCAAATGCGATAATCCTTTCCCATTGCCATAGATACTCTCGGGCCAACCCATATCATTGCACTGATACTCGAGACCAAAAAAAGTGAGATGAGCAAACTTATAAGCCGACTTCCTGTGGGTCCTATCAAATTTGCGGCATATACATGACCGATATCCAAAGTGCCTCTTAATTGATCCAGAGATGCGTGTTTGAGAAAGACAAGTTGAAGCAAAACATATAAACAGGTTACCAGCAAGGTTCCTCTTATCAAAGCCTTGGGGAGATTCGTTTTAGGACGGTCTATTTCACCTATAATGTAAGACGCAGCATTCCAACCAGTGTACGAATAGGTAACATATACAAAAGCAATAGCAAAGGAAGGAGTACGGATTTCTGTGATCCAAGTAGATGAAAAATTTAATGCAGTCGTGTCTGATGAAAAGACCAATCCCAATGCAATCAATATTCCGATTAGAAGTACTTTAAACCAGCTAGCATAAGACTGAAATCTTCCACTTAGCTTAATATTAAAGGAATGAATAAAGGAGATTAACACAATGATAAATACAGCGATGCCTGTATGCGATAGTTGAACGACGTTGCCGAAATATGCTCCTAAGGCCATGGCTGCAAGAGCCACCGGCGCTGCAAAACCGATGAAGATAGAAATCCAACCAGAAAGATAGCCTACCAAGGGGTGAAGAAGTTCTGAAAGAAAAACGTATTCACCACCAGACTTATCAAAATTACTTCCTATTTCTGCATAACAAAAGGCGCCGACCAAGGCAAGGACACCACCCATGATCCATAAGATGAGAATTGCCCATGTATTTTCTATATCGTACAGTTGAAACCCAAGACTGGTAAATACTCCTGTGCCAATCATATTTGCAACTACCAGAGCAGTCGCGACCTTCCAACCAATTTTATCTGGTAGGAAACTCACCTCTAACAATAGTAATTGAGATACATTCCAATTGGGCTATTGGTTTAAAGCAGTAAATATAACCTGGTAGGTCTTTTTATAACTCTGAGATAACATGGTTTCTGCATCCATACTCTCCCAATACCCTTTATTAAATAGTTCCACAGAGAACCCACCTTTAAATCCGGCTTTTAATAGTCTGGGGATTATATCATTGAAGTCACAAATACCTTCTCCAGGTAAAACCCTATCTCCGTCTGTTAGTTCTTCAGCACTCGGAGAACCTGGGTAATCATTCATATGTATAATTGGCAGTATGGCACCATTGATAAAGTCTACCGTTTCCCATGAGTTACCACCTCGATACACATGATAAAAGTCTAATAAGATGGTGGCCTTTGGGTGCCCGGAAGCTATTGAGATATGGGCGCAATCGGCAACCTTATTTAAGGCTCCCATACCCCATAATTCAATAATCGGATATACCCCTGTCTTATCTCCCAAGTCTAAAATACGCCTGTATCTTTTGGCGTATTCCCCAAGTTTTTCAGGATCAATTTTATCTATTCCCTGCACAGGCGCGGCAATAAATTTGCCTCCCATTTGGGAGATAATTTCCATTTCTTTGGTAAGTTGAGCAATGGCCTCATCCCTTTCATTTTCATCATCGCTACACCATTTTGAGAAACCAATTATATTCTCTAGAATCAGGTTGTTTGCGTCTAAGATTACTTTTAACTCTTGTGGAGTACCGCCATTTTCAATAAAGGCCATGATGTCTCGCATCCATAGTTCTATTCCATCAAAACCTGCTTTAGCTACCAATTCAATTTGCTCATCTACCGGTAATTTGTAATGAATGAGGGTTGAGGTATTTAAACTAATTCGAAATGGTAGATTCATCTTTTGGCTATCTGCTGTTAATAGCGGCAATTTTTCATTTGCTAAGGCAGTGCCTCCTATAGTGCCTAGAGCTAAGGCCATAGTGTTTTGAAGTGCTTTTCTTCTCGAAATATTGGTGGTTGTTTTAGTGCTCAAGGTATGTCTAATTAGTGTTTGTTTGCTAAAGATAGGATTATCTCAAAATTTACATAAAAAATATTGTAAAAAAGGGATGAATGGAAACATCGGAAACTATAACAATCCATTTAATCAGAGGAGTTTATACAAAAACTCAAATACATGGTGGTAGTATAAGAACTTCCAATATCCATGGGTATTTTTCATTAAAATAATGGGTCTCCCTAAAACCTAGGTTTCACCTCGTGCATATTTAGAAAGAAGTACAAGCTATAGGGTCTGAGAAATAGGAATAGCAGATTTTTAAAAATTAAAGAAGGTGAGAATAAAGATGCACCAAAGAAGAGTAGTTACTTAAAAATTTCTGTTATCGTGCTGCAATTCCTGAATTAAAGGTACCCATAGAAACGGCCAAGGTATGTTCAACTTCTGCGTATAGGTCGGTAGCATAACTATTGTATAATAGAATTCCAAGTGTTAGTACACAAATTACAAGAATCCCAACGAGAACTCTTGCTGATAGAAGCTTTTCATAATGGGTCATAAGAAGTGGTATTTAGTCTACTAAAATTAAACAAAAGCTATCTATTTAACAAATAATTAACAGATAAACTTTATGACATCCCTTTGAAAGTCAGTAAACTAGTTAAGAAATAAAAGCAGCAAATTAACAGATTAACTAACTTATTACTATGGCATCTAGAAGGAATTTTATTAAAAAAACAAGTGTGGGAATAGCAGGAATTCCTTTGGCACTTCATACAGTAGATCTTTACGGATTAGAAAAAGAAGCGTATCAAGGCCCTGTTTTAAAGGTGGCATTGATGGGCTTAGGAAGTTATGCTACCCGAGTAGCAAAAGCTATGGAAGGTTGTAAAAAAGCCAAGATTACGGGTCTGATAAGCGGAACACCAGAAAAAATCGAAAGGTGGAAAGAGACCTATGGTGTGCCTCAAGAAAATTGCTATTCGTATGATAATTTTGATAAAATCTCAGAAAATCCTGATATCGATGCTGTCTATGTTATAACGCCTAACGCCTTACATGCCTCACAATCCATGCGAGTAGCTAAGGCAGGTAAGCACGTTATCTGTGAGAAGCCAATGGGAATAAATGCAAAAGAAGGTCAGGACATGGTCGATGCATGTCGCCAAGCTGGTGTAAAACTTCTAATAGGATATCGCATGCATTTTGAAGCCAACACATTGGAAATTGTTAGAATGCGACAAGCCAATGAATTTGGGAAAATAATATTTTTTCAAGGGCAATCTGGGTTTAGAATCGGAAATCCGAATCAGTGGCGGTTAGACCCAAAACTGTCAGGCGGTGGAGCCATGATGGATATTGGAATATACTCCATAAATGGCGCGAGATATATGATTGGTGAGGAGCCAATATGGGTGACGGCTCAGGAGACAAAAAATGATCCCGTGAAGTTTAAAGAAGGGATTGATGAAACCATCCAATTTCAGATGGGCTTTCCAGGTGGGGCGGTTGCCTCTTGTTTGTCTACCTATGCAGTAAGCCATTTAGATCGCTTTTTTTTGAATGGTATTGAAGGTTTCGCCGAGATGCAGCCTTCAACAGGATATGGCCCGATAAAAGCTAGGACGCACAAGGGACCTTTGAATCTACCTCATATTACCCATCAGACCGTTCAAATGGACAAAATGGCGGAGATTATTTTAGAAAATAAGTCGCCAAAAATTCCTGTAGATGGAGAAGAAGGGGTAAAAGACATGAAGATTATAGACGCCATTTTTAAAGCAGTTAAGAGCGGTAAAAAAGTGATGCTTTAAATAAGGGGTATTCTGTTATGAATACCTTATTTTTACCAGTAAATGCTTATGTAATTTGTTTAAGAACCTATAAATAGAACAGTAAGTTATGTATATAAATAGAAGATATATCATCCTTCCTCTGGTTTTTTGTGCAATGCTAACCTTTTTGGTTTCTTGTAAGGAGAATGGAGAACAAAAAGAACCTATTCCTGAATTAAAAATAAGTGCCAATAATGAAGGAATAGTTGTCCCAGACGGATTTGGGGTACTAAAAATCATCGATTCCATAGGGAAACCCAGACATATTACGGTAAATAAGCAAGGAGGTATTTATGTGAAATTGCGTACTCCTATTGAAGACAAGGGGATTTATTACTTACAAGATGAGGATGGCGACGGAATAATAGATAAAAAGACTGGTTTTGGGAATTACGGTGGTACGGGAATAGCTCTGGATGATCAATTTTTATACGCTTCTTCGGATGAGGAGATATTCCGTTATGCCTTAGACGCAAATGGAGAGGTTTCCAATCCGGATAAGGTAGATACACTAGTAACTGGATTGGTTTCGCGAAGAACACATGCGGACAAGCCTTTTACACTAGATAAAGTAGGCAATCTCTATGTAAATATTGGAGCCTACTCTAATGCCTGTCAGGTGGAAGATAGAAAAATAGGCTCGCCTGCAATGAAACCCTGTACTATTTTGGATTCTGCTGGCGGAATTTGGCAATTTAGAAAAGACAAGTTCAGGCAATCCTATGCTGAAGGTGTTAAATATGCTACAGGGCTAAGAAATGTGATTGGATTAGATTGGGATAAGTACACGGATAAGCTCTTTGTTACACAACATGGACGAGATATGCTTAGTACCTTGTTTCCCGACTTGTACGACACAAAAACTTCAGCGGAGTTGCCAGCCGAAACCTTATATGTTATTGAAGAGGGAGATGATGCAGGCTGGCCCTATATTTATTACGATCAGAAGCTAAAAGCAAAGATTTTAGCTCCGGAATACGGAGGAGATGGAAAGAAAACCGCAGGGGAAGATGCCATAGATCCATTGGTTGCTTTTCCTGGGCACATGGCTCCTAATGCCCTATTATTTTATACAGGAGATATGTTTCCTGAGAAATATAAAAATGGGGCCTTTATTGCGTTTCACGGATCTTGGAATAGGGCTCCGGAACCACAAAAGGGTTTTATGGTTGCCTTTGTCCCCTTTAAAAATGGACAGCCAAGTGGCGATTGGGAAATATTTGCCGAAGGCTTTGCAGGGAAAGACGAAATCGCCTCTCCTAGTGAAGCAAAACATAGACCTACCGGTTTGGCGCAGGGTCCCGATGGATCTCTTTATGTTTCTGACGATGCAGGAGGCGCCTTATTTAGAATAGTATATAAGGGATGATTGTAAAAATTTCGCGGATTCGAGTCCTTCAAATGACTATGCTTTTTGTGGGAACGGCTTTCATACTTCAATGCAAACCCGCCACTACCAAAAAGGAGTCAGCAAGCCCAAAGACAGAAGATAAACACTCAGAGGAGTCCTCTTCCAATAAGCAGATGACCGCTTCGATGGAGGAAGGCAAAGAAGTTTACAGCACCTATTGTCTTATTTGTCATCAGCAAGATGGAAGTGGTGTATCTGGTCTAAACCCTCCCTTAAAAGGTACAGAGTATGTATTAGGCGACAAAGACAGACTGATAGGAATTGTAATAAATGGAGCCAATGAGGGTTTGGAAATTGATGGGGTAAGTTATACCAATGCTATGCCTGGTTTCCCAAATTTAAGCGACAAAGAAATTGCCTTAGTAACTACTTATATTCGAAATAGTTTTGGAAATAATGCCAGTCCGATAACAGAAGAAGAGGTGAAAACATACCGAGGTAAAACCCTTTCTGAGTAGTGTGTTATCCCCGACCGATATAGGGCATTTTATTAGCCATTATCGTAAAAGATGGAATGTTAACATCCAGGGGTAAATCTGCCAAATAGGCTATGGAATTGCCCACATGTGCGACGTCTATTGTAGCTTCCTGTTTTATCGATCCATCAGCCTGAATCGTTCCTTGCGCCATCGACTTTGTCATATTGCTTGAAGCATTCCCAATGTCTATTTGACCACAACAGATATTGTACTGCCTCCCTTCCAGTGCAGCGGATTTTGTTAATCCTGTTATGGCGTGTTTTGTGGCGTTGTAGGCAATAGAGAAGGGTCTTGGCGTATGCGCGGATAAAGACCCGTTGTTAATGATTCTACCTCCTGGCGGATTATTGCTTTTCATCATTGTAAAAGCTTCTTGTAGACAGAGAAAACTTCCGTTTAAATTGGTGTTAACCACGGCTTCCCATTGGTCAAATGACAAATCTTCAATAGGAGTAGCTTTTGTATTGATTCCTGCATTGTTAAAAAGAAGGTCGAGTTGTCCAAAGGTGGCATGAATTTTTTTAAATAGTGCTTTTACACTAGTTGGGTCTGTTACATCGGAAGGAATTACAACGGCCGAAGAACTCTTTATTTGAGAAGCTGTTTCCTGTAGTGTCTCAGGCGTTCTACCTGTTAGGATAATGGTCCAGCCGGAACGCCCAAGTGCTAGGGCGGCAGCCCTGCCAATACCAGAGCCTGCACCTGTTACAAGAGCAATTTTTTTAGTGATATTCACAATAGTTGAGAGCTAATATTGTTTAAGTTCAATTGATTTTATGTCAAGCGGGTGGCTATTGGACTGAATGGATACATACCCATCTCTTATAGAAAAGTCGCCATTTTCGATTAGCGTTTTCGCGATTTCATGTTTTGGATTATATCTCGGATTGGAATAACTCAAAATTAATTCGCCATTGACAAAATGTTGAACATTTCCATCTTTAACGTCAATTTCCAGAGTTACCCACTGGTCCCCATGAAAAGTGCGTTTAACTTCAGGATCGGTACAGTAGGACTCATTTTCTTTCCCATCTATATCGATAAAGATACCATTGGCACATACCTGGCCAACAGGTCTTTCTGAAGAACCATCTCCTCCGTGTAAATTATACTCTAAGGAAACGGGAAACGGTTGTTCTAGCAGTACGGACTCTGGTGGTTGACAAAAAAATTGGACACCACTATCGCGAAATCCCCACACTGGAGCTCCAGGAGCTGTTTCTCCTACAAACCTATAGGTGACTTTAATTCGAAAATCGCTTAACTTTTCTTTGTAGTAAAGGGCGCCAAACCTATCGTTAAAGTCATCACCATAGGCATCATAGCGTACACTTAATATACCATCATCGACCCTAAAAGTTTTACCAAAATTTTCGCCAAGCGGGAAACCTTTAATTTTGGGTGTCCACCCATTTAAATTTTCACCGTTAAATATTGGCGTCCATTGGGCATCGACATTTCTGTTATGTAAATGTTGTTCATTCTCTATAGTATCCGAAACATAATACGTCGGACTGCAGCTATAAAGAAGCATAAAAATCAGATAGGTAGTAAACATATAAACGACTAAAAATCAGATGAATTACCTTAATTATTTTAGGATTTTACGCATAAAATAATAGGCTCCATATTTTTTGCCAATCGAAATTAGCAGGTTAAGCCAATTTGGAGGTTGCAACTCTTCTTTTACATGCAAGTGAACGCCCTTTAGTTTTTCTAATGCGATTTGTCTTTCCA
>CAZWPZ010000136.1:0-28066 GCA_964636005.1 uncultured Eudoraea sp. | reverse complement strand
TTGTAATTTATCATCCACTATAGTTGCTACCTCATCGTTGTAAATGCCATCGGTTAAGAAATTTGGTGCGGAAGCACCCAGATACCAATTGTCTGCATACAAAAACAAACCTGCACCAATTATAGGGTAAAACTCATTTATAGTTCCCCTGTCTAAAATGGGTTCCCCTGGATTAAAAAAATCCCCCTTGGAGAAATCGACATTTAAAAAGGACCCTCCTGCATCAATACCAAAAGACAAGCGTGTATTCTCGGATAAATTTAATTGATAGGAATAGGAAACATCTACATAAGTACTGGTCGTAGGACCTAATTGGTCATTTACAATATTAAAACCCATACCATTTCTCCGATTGGCAAAAGGTATGTTGGTTCCTGCACGAATAGTTCTGGGTGCTCCCGGGATGTCAATCCATTGCGCCCTATATAATGCCGTAATGTCCATAGATTCTACGGTACCCACATAGGCTGGGTTAAAACTCCCTATATTATACATATACTGTGTATACTGGGGTTCTCTTTGTGCAAAGGTCCACTGCGAACAGAACAGTATGATCGCCAAAAGTATTAAGGCACCGAGAGATTTTGATTTACTTGATGTACAAGTCATTATTCTGCTTATCTTATAATTTGAATCCAGCCTTTTCTAATTGGAGATCCGTCCCCAAGATCTAAGACATAAAAATAGGTTCCGTCTGGCACCGCCTCGTTGTTCCTGGTACCATCCCAGGTTTCACCATCTACCATACCTCTATTCTCAAAGATCAAATTACCGTATCTATTAAATATTTGAATAAAATTATCCGGGTAGTCTATTAAGCAATTTATTTTTAATAAATCATTTGTTCCATCTCCATTGGGAGAAAACTGATTAAATATAAACCCACATTCTTCTGTGCTGCGTTCACTTACCAATACTTCAGCATTGGCAATATTATTATCGGGGTTGCCATCTATAGGTGAAGAGCTTACCAAACTTGCGGTATTAATATAGGCACCAGCAGTATTTGGTACCGTAGCCGTAATTTCCAGACTAGCTTGTTCTCCCAATGCCAGGCTCGGAATGGTCCATTCTCCGGTAGTATTGTCATAAACCCCGCTACTAGCGATATGGCTCTGATAAACAAATACCCCATCTGCCAGATTTTCTTCTATAACGATATTACTCATTACACTTTCCAGTGACTGATTGGTAACCAAAATGGTAAACACTACCTCCTCCCCAACCAGAGGTCTGGCACTTACAACCGATTTTTCTACAGCTAGGTCTACCCCTTCTGGAACATCTACCCCTACGGTTACCGTTGCAGTATCATTATCGGGGTTATTGTCTGCAGGAAAAGAACTTAAAAGTTCGGCCGTATTGGTATAGTCTCCTTCTTCTAAAACCACTACGTCTATAGTTAAGGTTGCTGTATCCGTACCCTGCATTTCGCCAATTTCCCAAAGTCCGGTTACAGGATCGTATTCTCCTAAATCAGTATTTGAAGCAACATATTCGAAACCGCTTTGTATCAAATCTCCTACCTCTATGTCTAATATTCTTCTTTCCAGAATATTATTAAGGGTAATCGTAAAGGTTATTTGTTCTCCTGTTGCTGCAGAAGTTGGGGTAACGGATTTTAATACTTGTAAATCAATAGGATCCGGATTACAATCTGGTGTTAGATTCGGATCACAGGCATCCAAAGGATCTGTTCCGTTATCCACCTCTTCCCCATCTAAGAAGGAATCTCCATCTGTATCGGGGTTAGTCGGGTCCGTCCCAATAATGGCCTCTTGTCCATCGGTCAACCCGTCATTATCGGTATCTACCCTACAATCACTTACAAAAATCACTACTTCAGAGCTCAAATTGGTACATGGAGCTATTGCATTATTCGTGGTATAAATAAAACTGTAACTTCCATCGGGAAGGTTCTCAAAGTTTACACTATTGTTAGGCTCGATAACCACACTACCTCCAGAGGGATCATTTCCTATGGACCATGCTCCCGGATCTTCTTCTGAAAGAAAATTATCCAAATCTATGGTGGTTGGGCCTTCTATAGGATCACTACATGCAGATCCATTTATCGGAATTCCAGGATTTGGCTCTGGTATAACGGTAACCAAAACCTCGGTCCTTGCCGAAAAACAATCTGGTCCGGAACCAGGGACATCGGTAACAGCTTCTACCCAAAAAGAAGTACTTTCTGAAACAAAAGGCCTGTAGGTGGCACTGCTCGATAAAACTACATCGCTGGTTGCCGAGGCATACCAGTTAAATCCTGGTGTGTCCGGACTATTTGGAATTTCGCCTTCTACACGCAGGGTTGCCTCACCGGTACCACATATGGTATCTCCTTCGGTTAGCGTAATCGTTGGTGTAAAGTTTACAATAAGGGTTACTGCACTAATCGGACTGGCGCAAGTATTGGCGGCATCGTAATAGAACGTATAATAGGTTCCTGCCTCCGGAGCATCCTTTTCGGCCTGACTCATATGATCTCCCACAACCAAAGGATCGGAATTTGTGCTCCAGACCAAAGTAGTTCCTGTCGGAGGGGTATTCCCGGCAGTAAAATCGTCTAAACTAAGTGCTGTATCTATTACATCACAATAATTCGTAGCAACATCTCCATCTATTTGTGGTGCCAAATCTCCCGCATCACAGCAGGTAGTAACCGTAATTTCAACAGTTACCGATTGGTCTTCACAGGCACCATCAGCGGTATCTGTAGTGTAAGTATAAACATATGTTCCGTTGGCCGCTCCGTCAAAGTCTACTCGATCTCTACCACCTTCTGGTTCGATCTCCTCGGGACCACTGGTCCATTCCCAGTCTCCGTCATCCTCGCCAGTTATCTGATCTTCCAAAAATACCCGAGTTTCCCCAAATTGTTCATCACTACATGCAGAAGTATCCGTTGTAGTACCAGGATTAGGAGAAAAATCTAGCTCAAGATCAATTTGCACAGTCGGACTCGCACAACCATTCGTGGCATCGTAATAAAAACCATAATACCTATCCTCCGTGGTAACCACACTGCTGGACAGATGCTCAGAAGTGTTTAAAGGATCCGAATCGGTACTCCAGGTCAAAGTGGATCCAGAAGGTGCGCTACTGGTTACATAGGCATCCAAATCCTGATTTATAGTGTCACAAAATTCGGTAATACGATCAGAATCTAAGCTTGGTGCCACAGTGCCTGCATCACAAGCCTGTTCTATTTCTCCGGAAGCGGCAGAAACGATGTCTTCCGGATTCCCGTCGTTATCGGTATAAACAGCTCCTACTCTAACAAAATTACCAACATCGGCTTGAACCAAAGTATAATTTGCCTCATCTGCTAAAGGAATATCGGTCCAGGGACCTCCGCTGCTGGTACTCCTTTGCCACTGGTAATTTACACTAGCAGGAACACCATCCGGGTCTGTTATACTGGAAGATAAGGTCTCCCTGCGAACCTCCAAGCCTGTAAAGCTGATGGTCCCAACTGTATTGGATGTAATTATAGGTCCGATTACATTAGAGGTTGCTGTTTCAGGATTAGGTCTGTCGTCTGTATAATTCACTACAACGCGGATATGATTACCAACGTCGGGAAAAGTAAGGTTGTAAAACGCATTGGTTTGTCCGGGAACAATTACCCAGCTATTAATACCATTGGGACTTCGTTGCCATTGGTAGTTAATTGGGGTACTAATACCATCATCATCGCTTACATTCGCTATAAGTTGTTCTCCTTGAAGGGCCTGCCCCGATATGGTTACCGATCCTGGTGAATTTGGAGGCAAAATAAAGCCAGTCGGGGTAGAAGTAGGGTTTTCTCCATTTCCGAGGACATCGGTATAGGTGGCTGTTACCCTTACACGTCTACCCACATCAGCAGCTTGTAAGGTATATTGAAAGGTAAAAGCACCTGCAATGGGATTAAATATTCCAGAACCTCCAAAAAAAGCTTCTCGTTCCCAGGAGTAAGTCACGGCACCGGCAACACCGTCAGGATCAATGACCACTGCAGTCAGAGTTTCTCCTTGCACCTCAGTACCGGTAATTGATACAGTGCCATTTTGTGCTAATCCATTGGCAACAAAAAGTAATAACAACGATAAAAAAACTAAGGCGTTACGTACTCTTTTTTTGGGGCAATGATTGGCTTTTATTTCTTGTTGAATTAATCGCATAAGAAAATAAAGAATCTATAAAATTCAAACCATAGCGTTATGCAGAAAGTCGGTAAAATTGGGAATCAATATTAAGAAAAAACTCCTCTACGGACTAATAAAATAGCTTAAATATTGGTTTTTCGGATGAAATACAACAATTTCTTACTTTAATAATTTAAAGAGCAGCCGACTTTGTTTCAACATCCGATGCAATTTTTCTTACCAAACCTTGTAGTACTTTTCCAGGCCCAACCTCGGTAAAACTACTTGCACCATCTGCCACCATATTCTGAACACTTTGAGTCCATTTTACTGGCGCTGTAAGCTGGGCAATCAGGTTGTTTTTTATTTCTGAAGGATCAGAAACAGCTGTTGTGGTAACATTCTGGTATATAGGGCATTTTGGATTGGAAAATTCCGTTTGTTGTATAGCCGCAGCGAGTTCCTCTCTTGCCGGTTCCATCAAAGGTGAATGAAAGGCTCCTCCAACAGGCAACACCAAAGCCCTCCTCGCACCAGCTTCTTTTAAGGCTTCACAAGCCGTAGTAATAGCATCCGTAGATCCCGAAATTACCAACTGCCCCGGACAGTTATAATTAGCAGGAACCACCACACCATCGATCCGAGCACAGTTTTCTTCCACAACCTCATCGGCCAGACCCAATACAGCAGCCATGGTACTTGGTACAAGTTCGCATGCTTTTTGCATCGCAAGGGCTCTTTTAGACACTAGCCGCAAGGCGTCCTCAAACTGCAAGGTTCCATTGGCTACCAGGGCAGAGAATTCCCCCAGAGAGTGACCAGCAACCATATCCGGACTAACAGATTTGTCCATTACCTTGTATAGAATAACAGAATGTAGAAAAATAGCGGGCTGCGTCACCTTCGTTTCTTTTAAATCCTCCGCCGTACCTTCAAACATTATATCGGTAATAGGAAAGCCCAATATTTCGTTTGCTTTCAAAAAAAGATTCTTAGCTTCTGAATAATTCTCGTATAAGTCTAAACCCATACCGGAAAACTGAGCCCCTTGTCCAGGAAATATAAATGCATTCATAGTGGTTCTTTTAAGTTTCGACAAACTTACATATTATTTCTAGCCTTTTACTCCTCCTCTTTAAACCAGCTAGCGTATTTTACATAACTATTGGCTATCCGATCAATTTCTCCCTTACTCAATTCGGGACTGATATCCTTTATTTTCTTGGCAGGTACGCCTGCGTAGATAGAACCTGCGGGGACTTTAGTCCCAGATGGCACTACTGCCCCGGCGGCAATAATAGAATTACTCTCCACAACACAGCCATCCATAATTATACTGCCCATTCCTACCAATACATTGTCTTTTATAGTACATCCATGGACCAAGGCATTGTGCCCTATAGAAACATTATTCCCGATTGTTGTACCATACTTTTTATAGGTTCCGTGAATAACTACCCCGTCCTGTACATTTACCTTGTTGCCCATTTTAATAAAATTGACATCTCCCCGAACAACAGCGCTAAACCATATACTGCATTCATCGCCCATGACAACATCACCAACAAGAGTGGCATTTTCTGCAATAAAACAATCTTTCCCTATTATCGGAGATTTACCTTTTACCGTTTTGATAAGCATAAAATGTAATTAAAAGAGTTCATACTAGCGTCGTGACAAAGAAAAATGAATAACCTTATCACCAAATGTATCTTAAAAATACAGAATAGTGAAATCGAAGCAAAATTAGAGGGGGTATTCCCAGTTGGCAGCCCTAGTTTGCTGCAGGGCAATAGCAGTCGTATCGGTTTTCTCTACGAGGTCCGAAATCGTAACCCAGCGTAATTTGATGAAAACCACCATTGTCTAATCGGATATCTCCGGACTGGTAGGAATAGTTGTAGGAAAACATAAACCTGTTGTAATTGATTCCAACAATTGGAGTAAATAATTGCAATCGTTGTTCACCAAAGGTGCCATCCAACTGAAATTGGGCACCATCGAAACTCCTTCGATAAGAAAGTCCGGCCCAAATAGTTCCAAAGCTAAGATCTCTATACACCTTTGCATTAATATCCACCGTTTTTTCCTCCGTAAACTCCGTCAATTGAAAAAGAATAGAAGGTTCTACCCGCCATAGGCTCTTTCCGAAAACATAGCCTACAGAAAACAGATAGCGGCGTAAGTTATCAAATTCTATAGCTGTGTATAAATCTCTTCCCGATCCTAAAATGTTCAAAGCAGCAAAGTGCGCATAAAACTCCATGTAATTATAACTCATCCCGAAATCTACATTAAAGTAGCCAACGCTATTTCTACCTCCAGTGATAATGGGGTCAGGAATTACGGATCGAAACTCTGTTTCATCCAGACTACTCTGGATAAACCCAACGCTTAAACCAAAAGATAACTGGTTTAACACACGGATATCTTCTCCAAATTGCAAATGATGCGCATAAGTAGCTTTGGCTCCGGTCTGGGAATGGTAGCCATTGGCGTCGTTAAATAGAATAATTCCTAAGCCACTATCGGTGTCAGGAATCCTATAATTAGCACTTAAAGTCTGTAAACTAGGTGCCTCATCTACACTAAACCATTGTTTTCTGGCAGTCAATCTGATTTTCCCTCCTTGCCCAATACCTGCCATAGAAGGATAGACGAGATAATAGTTATCTGCGAGATAATCAAAATACACAGGTATTCCCTCCTGTGCATAGGCCGATGTAGAGCAAACCACAGAAGCAAAAAAAAGGAACAGCAATTTTTTCATCTAAGAATAGGGCGTAATGATTGAAGTTTCGTTCAAATATAAAGTATAACGGCTATATTACAACATTATTATATTGCTTCCATAACAGAAATAGGTTGTATTTTTGTCAAAAAGTACACCGATGAAAGAATATATTGTAACCCTAGTAGAAACGAATAATCCAGCCATATTAAAATTCGAGACAAACCATATCTTAACCAAAGGTAAAAGCTATGAATTTAAGAATATTGACGAGGCTAAGAATTCTCCCTTGGCACAGCAACTTTTTTATCTTCCCTTTATTAAAACGGTTTATATCTCAGGAAACTTTATTGCGTTGGAGCGTTATGACATTGTCGACTGGGATTCTGTAAAAGATGAGGTGGCCCAGCAGATGGTTGAATATTTAAATGCAGGCGAGCCCATTTTATTAGAGGACGAAACCCAGACTAAGGTAGCAATAACCATGTATGCAGAGGTTACTCCTAACCCGGCTGTAATGAAATTTGTAGCGAATAAAAAAATCGTTCCGGGACTCTTTGAATTCAAGAATTTAGACGAAGCACAGGGCTCTGAACTTGCTAAAAAATTATTTCACCTACCTTATGTGAAAGAGGTGTTTATGGATGAGAATTATGTCTCCGTAACTAAATACGATGCAAGTAATTGGGAAGATATTACCATGGAGGTTAGAGAACTCATTAGAAATTTTATTGCCGAAGGTAATGAAGTGGTCAATGCCTCCATGGCTTCCAAAGCGACCAGCACTCAAGAAGAAGCCTTAATTAATGACGAATCCTTAGATAATACATCAAAGGAAATTATTTCTATCCTGGATCAATATGTTAGACCTGCTGTAGCTAGTGATGGAGGTAATATTTTATTTCAATCCTATGAAGAAAAAAGTAAAACGGTAAATGTGATTCTTCAAGGTGCATGTAGTGGTTGCCCTTCTTCGACCTATACCCTTAAGAATGGTATCGAAACCATGTTAAAAAATATGTTGGGAGACAAAGTAAAAGAGGTAGTTGCACTAAACGGTTAAAACATCTAAAAGGTTCAGCTAATTCCCTGGTTTTTTGTAACTTATAGAATCATCTTAAAATCATAATTATGTCTGTTCTAAAAGTTATTGAAGTATTGGCAAATTCCAATAAGAGTTGGGAAGATGCCACAGAGAAGGCCGTTGAACAAGCTGCCAAATCCGTAAATAATATTCGCTCTGTTTATATGCAGGAACAAAGTGCGACTGTTAAAAATGGAAAAATTGACGAGTACCGTGTCAATGTTAAAATCACCTTTGAGGTAAGGTAAATATTCTACAGAATTTGACCCGATTAGCTCTGGAACTTTTGTAAATCGTATGAATCAAAAATACACGAATGCCCTGGTAAATGAGACAAGTCCTTATTTACTGCAACATGCACATAATCCAGTTAATTGGGTGCCTTGGTCCGACACTACTTTAGAAAGAGCAAAAAAAGAAAACAAACCCCTGCTTATAAGTATTGGGTATGCTGCTTGTCATTGGTGCCATGTAATGGAAAAGGAGTGCTTTGAAGATTCTGAGGTAGCAGAAATAATGAATAACTACTTTATCAATGTAAAAATTGATCGAGAAGAACGTCCGGATATTGATCAAATCTATATGGATGCTCTCCAAATGATGACCGGAAGTGGTGGGTGGCCCCTAAATATTGTTGCTCTGCCGAATGGAGACCCTTTTTGGGGTACAACCTACCTCAACAAAAACGCGTGGATTCAGGTACTTTCAGAACTGCATCGCTTATATCAAAAAGATGTAGAAAAAGTTATTTCTTATGCCTCCAACCTGGTAGATGGAATAAGAAGCATCAATCTAATCGAAGTCCCAAAAGAATTACATCTGCCTAATCCAGCGGAACTCAAGGAAAAACTGGAGAATTGGTATTCCTATTTCGATTTAGAATATGGCGGTTATAAAAGAGCCCCAAAATTTATGATGCCAACCAATTTGGAATTTTTATTGCATTATGGAAGTTCTTTTGACGACAAACCTATACTGGACTATGTTCATCTTACACTAACTAAAATGGCCTATGGAGGCATTTATGACCAACTGGCCGGAGGTTTTTCGCGCTACTCGGTAGATACGAAATGGCATATTCCTCATTTTGAAAAAATGCTATATGATAACGCCCAATTAATAAGTCTTTATTCCAAGGCGTACGCTCAAAATAAAAATGAGTTATACAAAACAGTAGTACTAGAAACCATCCACTTTATAACCGAGGAATTAATGTCCCCTGAGAACAGTTTCTATTCTTCCTTGGATGCGGACAGTGAAAATGAAAAGAACGAGTTAGAAGAAGGCGCTTATTATGTCTGGAGTATTCCAGAGTTAAAGAAGGAGCTGGGAAGTCGTTTTTCCTTATTTAAATCCTTCTACAACATTAATGAATATGGTCTGTGGGAGGATGGGAAGTACGTGCTTATTAGGGACAAGTCTGCAAGTGAATTTGCCGCTGAACACGCTATTTCCAACGAAGAACTAGAAAGTCTTATCTCTAGCTGTAAAAAGGATTTACTTTCCCTTAGAAACCAAAGAAAAAAGCCGCGATTAGACGATAAAATTCTATGCTCCTGGAATGCCTTAATGCTAAAGGCACTAACCGATGCCTATCGATACTTGGGAGAGGAGCGTTGTTTAGAATTGGCATTAAAAAATGCAAACTTTATCGCCAACAATTTCCTGCAAGCGGATGGAAGCTTATTTCACAATCATAAAAACGGACAAAGTACCATACCCGGTTTTCTGGAAGATTATGCAGCCCTGATCGATGCTTTTATTGGGCTTTATGAAATCAGCCTCGATGAATTGTGGATAAAACGAGCAAAGCGTCTGACCGACTATTGTATCACCTATTTTTTTGATGAAAATAGTGGTATGTTCTTTTTCACTTCAAAAAGCGAGACTTTTGTGGTCCGGCGGTCGCTAGAGGTGACAGACAATGTAATCCCTTCATCTAATTCTATAATGGCCCTAAATTTATTTAAACTTTCACGGGTCTATCCCAATCAAAATTACAGTCTTATTGCCAACAATATGCTCAAGGCTATTACGGCCCCTTTAATGAACAATATTTCCAATTATGCCAACTGGGCCCGATTATTACTATTCCAGATAAAACCATTTTATGAGATAGCACTCGTAGGGGAAGACCATAAAGAATCGGCAAGGCAAGTTCTGAAAGTATATCTCCCGAACACTATCTTGGCTGCAACCGCCAAAGAAAGTGAACTTCCTTTATTACAAAATCGATATCAAGAAGGTAAAACCCTTGCCTATTTATGTGAAAATGGCAGCTGTAATCTTCCTATGGAAAAGACCATGGAGGTTTTAGAAAAGCTTAACTAAATCATAATCTCCAATTATTTGGAATTGCGCCTATACTTTGTTTAGTTTGTTAAAAACAAAGAAAGCACATATGGAAAACGTAGAAAATTATCAGAAGTATGCAGACAAAGCAGTGGCCTATTTTATGGAAGTCTTGCCAAATATTGTGGCGGCTATCATTATACTCGTAGTTGGATTATGGGTAATAAAATTAATTAATAGACTAACCAAGCGGTTTTTTGAAAAGAAAGACTTTGACAGAAGCTTGGAAACCTTTCTGGAACAACTTATTAGTGTTGGTTTAAAATTGATATTGTTTGTTTTAGTAATAACACAACTGGGCGTAGAATCTACTTCTCTTATTGCCGTTCTTGGATCAGCCGGCCTTGCCATAGGCTTGGCCCTGCAAGGATCTTTGGCTAATTTTGCCGGTGGGGTATTGATTTTAGTTTTTAAACCTTTTAAAGTCGGGGACTTCATAAGTGCACAGGGTGTTGATGGCACTGTAAAAGAAATCTCCATTTTTACAACTAAGATAAATACCTTTGGTAATCAACTTGCCATTGTTCCAAACGGACAACTATCTAACAACAATATAATAAACTTCAATGCCGAAAAAACCAGACGCGACAAGATCGATGTTGGTATTGGCTACGGATCTAATATTAAAAAAGCAAAGGAAATACTACTACAGATTTGCTCTGAAAAGGAGACTATTTTAAAGAATCCTGCGCCGGAGGTTTACCTTGGAGAATTAGCAGATAGCTCCGTAAATCTTACCCTTCGATTTTGGGCGGCCAATGAAGATTTCTGGGCAGCACATTTTTATGTTATGGAAGAATTAAAATATCGTTTTGACGAGGCCGGAATAGAAATACCATTCCCGCAAAGGGTTATGCATCAGGGCAATTAGTTGCAAAACAATTTTTATTTTTGTATATTATCTATACTAAAAAAAATCTTATGAGATCTTTAACTTTTATTCTAGTATTGTTTTTAACGGGTGTTACGGCTCAATATAATGGAAATCCATTTACTATGACCCACGGTCAAATGGAATTGGTTTATTACGATGCGCCTACCGTAGGCACACCTTATCTGGACGAATTGTATAAGAACGGAATAACCTATATCGGTAATAATTCTGAAACAGAACGGTTGATGCGTTATAATGCCTATAGAGATGAAATGGAATTTCTCAGCAAACAAAGTAAACCGTTAAAGCTTCTTAAAAAAGAAAATATTGTAGTAGAGTTAGATGGTAAAAGATACGAAGTGCATCTATATCGCATCGGAGGCAAACTGGCAAAAGGTTATTTTAATCCTTTGAATGAAGGCGAGGTAGTACTGTATTTTCAACCAAGAAAGAAATTAATCGAAGCGAAAAATATTGAACACGGTTATGATGATATAGATCCTGCACAATATTTAAACGATTTTAATTATTATCTCAAAAAAGGGGATAAACGCCTGGAAAAAATTAATCTTGGAAAGAAAGACCTTTTTTACCTTTTAGGGGATAAATACAATGAAATGAAACAATATGTTGCAGAGCACGATTTGAAATTACGCAAGGAAAGTGACGCTCTGAAACTGATAGAATACTACAATAGCCTGTAGTAATCTAGTTTTTCGAAGTGGGTTTTTGAACTACAAATTTCTTTAAATAATCGGGTTCAAAATACGCCACATCTTCAAATTCTTTTGAAATAAAGGATTCAAAAGATAATGTAGCCAATTCTTTGGACGACGGAACTATCTCCTCTTTGTAGGAGATATTTTCTTGTTGTATAATACCTTTGCATTTAGTAGCACCATTCCCAACGAGATATACGTAGTCTTGGTTACTGTACTCTTCAAAAGACCGCTCCGAAATCTCCTCAGCTCTGGTTTCTCTGATTTGTTTGATATCCTTGTTATATACACTGGAGTAAACTTCTAAGCGCCTTGCATCCAATAGTGGTATTATTACCCCTGATTTCACCTGAATTTGCTTGGCCAAGATTTCCAGGGTCGAAATTGCAATTAAGGGAATGTTTAGTGCGAAGCATAATCCTTTGGCTGCAGAAACTCCGATTCGCAGCCCAGTATAAGAACCGGGGCCTTTACTAACAGCAATGGCATCTAAACTATCGGGAGTATAAGAGGCTTCCTCCAGACATTCACTTATAAAAACATGAAGATTTTCTGCATGAGAATACCCAGCGGAGTTGTGCTCCCTTATGGATAGTATCTCCCCGTCTTTTGCCAGACAAACAGAGCAATTAGTTGTAGCAGTTTCTAAATTTAGGATTAAGGCCATAAAAAAGGCAAAGATACAAAGACAGTAAAGATGTTTTCAAAAAAAACGCCCCACTAATATCCTGTATGTATTAGTTCAAAACAATGGGCAGACCGAAATAGAACTCCAGTACTTTGATTCTAAAAATATAGTCGAACTTCGTACGGATTACTTCTGCTTCTGCATTGTCTAGTCTGGCTTGTGCTTGGCTGTAATCAAAAGAATTCATTATTCCAACATCAAATCTCTCTTTAGAATAATCCAAGGCCAAGACTCGGGCTTCTCTGGTTTTTAAAGCCGCCTCATAGGCTTTGGCTGTGTTTAAGACGTCTACATAGGCCTGATTGATATTGGTTTCCAAATCCAATTTGTTCTGTTCCAATTCCAATTCGGCTCTCTTGACGTCTATTTGAGATCTCTTTATTTGATTCCGGACACTGAAGCCGTTAAACACAGGGATACTAATTTGTGCTCCAAAAGCAATACCGTCGTTTATCCACAACTGATCTTTAAAAGGAATTACATCCCCTGTTATAGGATCAAGAAATTGATCGGAATATCGGGTATTATAATTTATAAAGGCATCCAAGGAAGGGTATGCCGCACCTTTAGCAATTTGTAAATCCTTTTCGGCAATTTCTACATTTGTTTGGTTAAATTTTATATCCCATCTGTAGCTCATTGCCTTGTCAAAAATAACCTTAGGACTATTATCCATAATTGTTGTAGGAGGTACTTCATATACTTCATTCACAATATCAAAATTTGCATAATCCGTTATTTGAAGGAGTTGCGCCAATGTAATACGGGAAATAAGCACCTCATTTTCTGCATTAATTATTTGTTGTTCACGTGTCGCAGCGGTCGCTTCCAGATCTAATAAATCTCCCTGGGCCACTACGCCAGATTCTACAAGCTCTCTGGTTCTGTTTAAATCTTGTTCTGTTACAGCATATAATGCTTTGGCTACGTTCAAGGCTTCCTTATTAGAAAGAATATTCAAATAGGCGATTGCTACATTTAGCCGAATATCATTAACCAAGTCATCTAAACGATATTGATTGGCAATTGCAAATAATTTAGCTCTGTTTAAACGATGCACATTTCGCAAGCCATTAAACAAATTAACAGAGGATGTAACACTCCCGGAAGATGTAATCTGTGTGGTATTAACAGGCTGGTTGTTGGTAGGGTCGAAAGAAAGTCCTGTATTGCTTTGTCCATTTAGAGTACCATTTAAACTTGGAAGAAAATCCCCAATCGCGTCCGACTTATCAATTGTGGCATCTTCTAAGTCTAATCGAAATTGTTCTATCGTAATATTGTTTTCTAAAGCGTAGTTGACACATTCTTCTAGTGTCCACAATTTCTTTTGTGAAAAACTTATTCCTATACCTAGAATAAAAATTAAAATGGATAGCTTACCTCTCATTATTGTATATGGATTATTCATTATTGATTGATTATTCACTTGCTTTATGAGTTTTCCTTTTCTTCATCCTCTTCTCCCTTTTTTATAGGCTCCGTCTTATTCCAAACCTTCACCTCATCATCTTCTGTAATCCCTGAAAGAATTTCTACATTAACACCATCCGAGATACCGATCTCCAGATCTCTTCTTTCAAATTTCTGGTCTCCTACTGCAATTTCCACATAAGGTTTATCGGTTTCCTTATCAAATTGTAATAGCGCTTCTGGTATTACCATCACACTATCTTTTTTCTCTAAAACAAGTGATGCGTTTGCACTGTAACCTGCTCTAATCAGAATCCCATCTTCTACGACCACATCGCCTTCAATCTTAAACTGTACTGCCCCAGATTCTTCTATTCCTTTTGGGGCAATAAACTTTAGATTAGCCTCAAACTTCTCATCTTCTATTGCTCCAAGACTTATTTCCAAAGGCATTCCAATTTCTAACTTCGCTACCTCTCCTTCATCCACTTTACCTTCAAAAATCATCTTCCCAAGATCTGCAATGGTAGCAATGGTGGTACCATCATTAAAGTTATTACTCTGAATTACTTGGTCTCCTTCTCTTACAGGAATTTCTAATAAAGTTCCTGTAACCGTGGCTCGGATATTGGTATTGGCACTGGAGGAACCCCCAGCAGAACCCAATTTTATAATTTGATAGTCCGACCTGGCATTGTCTAATTCCTGAACAGCCTGATCGTATTGTAGCTGCAGATTATTGAAATCCTGATTCGAAATAACCCCTTTTTCAAACAAGGTCTTGTTCCTGTTGTATTCTATAGTAACATTATTCAATGCAATTTCTGCGTTTCTTACTCTACCTCTCGACTGATTTAATGACTGTTCATTTGGGACAACCTTTATCGTGGCAATTAGGTCGCCAGCTTTTACTTGCGCTCCTTCTTCCAAGAATATCTTGTCAATAATTCCTGATATCTGAGGTTTAATCTCTATCTCATCCTCAGGAATAACCTTCCCGGTAGCTACTGTTTTCTTTTCAATACTACTAGTAAACGGCTTTTTGGTTTCATAGGTAATTGCAGACTTACTATTAGATTTTATAAAGAATGCAGCTGCCCAAAGGGCTCCCAAGACAACAATTCCGATTATGACGTATTTAAGTATTTTGTTCATCTTAATGTTGTGTTATTTATTTATAGTTATGGTTTTTATTCTTCTCGTAAGGCATCAATTGGTTTAATGCTGACTGCTCTCTGAGCAGGAATTGATCCAATTAAGGTCCCTAGTACAATCATGATTAAAAGAGCTCCAATTACATAAGGAATGGGAACTGTAGGGTTCGTGTAAGGGAAATCTATGTCTTGTGTCAAATTGTTTAAAGCACTTAAAACACCCGCACCAAGTATTATACCTATAATCCCGGATAACATGGTTAGAAAAACAGATTCCAAAATGATAAGCATTCGAACTTCTTTAGGGGTGGCGCCTAGAGCCCTTCGTATTCCCAACTCTTTTGTTCTTTCTTTTACAGAGATCAACAAGATATTTCCAATTCCTATTACTCCGGCCAAAATGGTTACCAGACCTACCACCAAAGACATAAAAGTTATACCGTTGGCAAAGCCCATAATTTTACCAAATATCTCCCCTAGGTTAAATGCCCCAAATGCTCTTTCGTCTTCTGGATGCACTCTGTGAATACTTCGCAAAACGGCCTTAACATCCTTTTCGACCTGTATAACGTCCGCATCGTCATACGCAGCTATCGTAAAAAATTGGGCGCCATCTCCTGTATTGTACAACTTGCGAAAAGTTGAAAAAGGAATAAAAATATCCCCATCGGTTCCAAAAGGGGTCGTCTGTGTGAATTTATGAACCCCGACAACCTGAAAATATACATCCTCCACCTTTATATACCCCCCTATAGGATCTTCATCTTCATCGAACAATTCCTGTTCCGTCCGCTCTCCAATTACACAAACCTTCCTGGCCTGATCCATATCTTCTTCGTTTATAAAACGACCGTTGTCAAAGATTTTTTGTGTTGCAATCTTCGCAATTTCTGGTATATAGCCGTACACGGCGTAGCTATTCGATTTAAAACCACGGGTGGTCAGTGCAGCCTCACCTCCAAACACACCTTTTGTGTTTACAGGAGCGATATACTGAATTTCAGGAATTCTATTTTTTAAGACTACTGCATCCTCCACCTTTAGTCGTATACTCCTCCCCTTTTTAAATCCTTCGTATGGGATACTCGTATTCTGTGACCAGGCCCAAATACTATTTTTTGCTACAGACTCAAAATTCTTTTCAAAGCCATTGTCCATTCCCTTAGAAGCCCCGGCAAGAACGATATAAATAAAGATTCCCCATAAGACACCAATGACCGTAATGATGGTTCTTGTTTTGTTCTTACTTATAGAACCAAATATTTCCTGCCATGTATTTCTATCAAATAAAAATCTCATCTATTCGTCTCTTAATGCTACTATTGGTTTTATCCGAGCTGCTCTTTTTGCTGGTATATACCCAGCAATGGCTCCAAAAATAATCAGGACCAAAGTAGCAAATACGGCTACACCTGTATTGATATAGGGGTTCGTAATAAAATAATCTTCCGCTAATTTCTCTCCAAGAGAACTCAAAATGGCTATCCCGAGAACCATTCCAATAAAGCCAGAAATGGTGGTAATAAACACCGATTCTAATAAAATGGTGCTGATTACAGCCTTTGGAGTGGCACCGAGTGCCTTACGTATACCCAATTCTTTTGTACGCTCCTTTACCACAAATACCATGATATTACTAATTCCGATAATTCCTGCGATAATAGTTCCGAAGGCTACAAAGGCAACAATAAGTTGTAAAACTCTGGCGAATTGCTGGTTTTGATTTAACTGGTCAGCCACATTTCGAATAAAAAATCCATTTTGGTCCTCAGGACTGATAAACTTTTTGTTTTTAAAATATTTTCGTAATCCATTTTCATAGGCAATGGCTCCCATATACCCTAATTCGGGCTTAAAAGCTGTAACTATTTGATTGATCTTATCCGTATTTTTTTCAATCAATTGGAGGGTGGTATACGGAACATATATTCCTCTTTCCTCTCTATCGCCTCCGTCGTCCTGGAACACCCCAATAACCTTAAACATACTATTGCCAATGTCTATGTATTTGCCCAGGGAATTCATGTTTCCAAAAAGATCTTTCTCTACCAACCTTCCAATTACAGCATATTTAGTTTTGTTGGCTACATCCTCCACGTTTAGGTACCGCCCTTTCATAATAATAGTCTTCTCGGCCAACTGATGGCCCCAATCTACTCCGGTCGTATTATAGCTATCGGATTCCTCTTTATACTTGACTACTTTATTTCTTGTAATCCTTGGTGAAACGTATTCTAAATACATAGGAAAGACTTTTTTTATGTCTTCCAAGTCCGTATTGTCAAATTCAATTCTTCTGGCAGATTTATAACCTTTATATGGGATGGTAGTCTTTCCGGGAAACATATATAGAACATTGGTGGCATCTTCCTGGAAGAACTTATCGAAGGTATTTATTAAACCGTTCCCCAGACCAAATAGCGACACGAATATTAGGATCCCAAGTGCTACCGTAAAACCGGAAAGGAAGGTTCTCAGTTTATTCTTTTGAATAGTTTCAAAAATTTCTTTCCAGGTATCCCTACTAAACATATGCGGCTGCTCTAACTTGCTTTACCTTTTTATCTTCCACTATTACGCCATCTTTTAAATGAACTATGCGCTTACACATATGGGCAATATCATCTTCATGGGTCACCACTAGGATCGTATTTCCCTGATCGTTAATCTTTTGAATAAGATCCATAACTTCATAGGAAGTAGTACTGTCGAGTGCTCCGGTAGGTTCATCCGCCAATAGCACTTTTGGCTCGGAGGCCATGGCTCTTGCAATAGCAACTCTTTGCTTTTGTCCCCCGGACAATTCACTGGGCAGATGTGTTGCCCAATCCTTTAAACCAACCTGGGTAAGATATTTTAAGGCCCTGTCTAGTCGTTCCTTCCTGGGAACTCGCTGATAATACAGAGGCAATGCAACATTCTCAAGAGCACTTTTATAATTAATAAGGTTGAATGATTGGAATATAAACCCTAAAAACTTATTGCGATATTTAGCCGCTTTCGTTTCATTCATATCTTTTATTGGCACCCCATCCAAGGTATAATCTCCCGAATTGGCAACATCTAACATCCCTAAAATATTTAAGAGCGTCGACTTTCCAGATCCGGAAGAACCCATTATGGCTACTAATTCCCCTTCTTCTACACTAAAGTTGATTCCCTTTAAGACATGTAGGGAGTTAGATCCCATTTTATAAGACTTATGCAGATCTTTAATTTCTATCATGGTTAGTGACTTTCAAATTAATTAATTCATCTATTAGACTGTGTATTCGTATAAAAGTTACAAGAAGCACCTATTTTCTTTCTAGCCGTCAAAACTATCTGATGCTACAGCATTCCAAACTTTAATCTCATCTTCCGGAGATATCCCTGATTTTACTTCCACATATATTCCATCGCTCAATCCTAATTCTACATCACGCCTTTCAAAACTTTGCCCTCCATTTGAAACTTCTAAAAATGGTTGTTTTGTTTCAGGGTCAAACTGAATTAATGCCTCTTTTACGGAAAGTACGCTATCTGCTCTATCTAAAATAATAGAAGCATTGGCACTTAAACCTGCACGAATAAACACAGAATCTTGTTTTTTAAGGGTGCCCTTTATCTCGAACTGAATAGCGCCATTTTCCTCATTTCCTTTTGGAGCTATATAATCCAATACAGCATCAAAGGTTATGTTTTCTAGGGCCCCTACAGTTATTTCAAGTGGCAAGTCTTCCTTTATTTTTCCTACTTCGGATTCGTCTACCTTTCCTTCAAAAATCATTTTGTCCACATCTGCAATAGCTGCGATGGTAGTTCCTTCATTGAAGTTATTACTTTCTATTACCTGATTTCCCACTTCCACCGGAACTTCCAAAACCATACCACTCACCGTTGCCCTTATCAGGGTGTTAGCAGTATTTCCGTACCCCTTTGTGGTTCCCGTTTTTACAATATCGAATCGCTTGTTGGCAGCACTGTAGCTCTGTTTAGCCTGATCATAACTCACCTGAGCTCTTTCTAAATCTACTTTAGAAATTACTCCCTTATTAAATAAAATACTTTGGCGCTCAAAATTTCTTCTTTGATCATCTAGCGCGATTTTTGCCTCGTCAATATTATTTTTCGCGTCATTTAAAGCATTTAAGTTGGGAACAACTTTAATTTTAGCGATAAGATCTCCGGACTTGACATAGTCTCCTCCTTCAACAAATACTTCTTGAATAACACCAGAGATATTCGGCTTTATAAGAACTTCTTCTAATGGCAAAATGCTTCCTGTAGCTACAGCCTTCCTCACTATTGTTTTCGTTTCTGGTTTCTCTGTTTCATAAACAACAGGATCCTGTTCATTCTTTTGATATAAATAATACATGGACCCCCCAAAAGCGATAAAAATACTCGCTAATATTACTATGGTTACTGATTTTTTCATGACTAGTGTTTATAATATTTGATTTTTTATTCCTTATTCTGCTCTTAGAGCGTCTATTGGTCTGGCACGTATTGCACTCTGTGCTGGGATAAAACCAGCTAACAAACCAGACACCATTAATATGACCAAAGCAACAGTAATTACAGATAAATTTACGCTTGGATTTAGAAACATATCAACGGGTCCGTTTGCCTCAAGGAGCGCATTTACCCCGTAAATAAAAAAGGCGCCAACACAAATCCCGGCCATCCCAGATATCATGGTTAAAAAAATAGACTCCATCAACACCTGAATTCTTATAGACCATGGGGCTTCTCCCAAAGCCCTTCGAATACCAATCTCCTTGGTTCTCTCCTTTACCACAATCAGCATAATATTACTTACACCGATAATTCCAGACAACAATACCAAAATGCCAACAAAATAGGCTATCAGTTTCATGGCTCCAAACAGGCTTTCAACACGTTGGTACTGTTCATAAATATCAAAATTTCCTACTGCCCTAGTGTCCTCTGGATGTATACTTTTTTTCTCTTTTAAATGGGAGATAATGTCTTGTTTCATTTCAGTGATTGAAGTGCCATCCCTTGCGGTTATTGCCATAAATCCAACATCATTTCCTGTGTTAAAGGCTTGTCCGTATGCAGAAAACGGTATAAATATCTGACTTTGACCTTCTTCTGCATCCCCATCATTGGTGGCCTTTTTGTAGGTACCCACGACCATGAAATTAACCCCTTGAATCTTAATATAGGTCCCCATAACTTCCTCATCAATATCGTATAGCCCTGTTCTCACTGCTTCTCCAATAACAGCAACTTTTCGTTTTAAATCGATATCCGACTGATTGATAAACCTTCCCCTTGTAATTAATAAGGGCTCTTGTTTTATTATATCGGGATAATCGCCATATACATTAAATGCCCCAGTATTCAATCCACGTACCACGTTATTTACCCCTCTAAATCCACCTAGCTGATTTCTTGGAGAAACATACAAGAGATCTGGAAAATTCTCTTTTAAGGAAACAACATCATCTATAGTATATTCAAAACTTCTGCCGACTGGGAAGCCCTTATAAGGCTTTGAAGTATTCCTGGACCAAACAAACATGGTGTTGGTGGCCGTATTTCCGAAGTCTGCCTTTATTCCATTCTCCAACCCTTTTCCTGCAGCTAGTAGAATAATCAAAATAAGAATTCCCCAAAATACACCGAAGGCTGTAAGAACCGTGCGAAACCAGTTCGTTGTTAACACCTCTAATATTTCTTTCCACCGATCTCTGTTAAACATGCGGTCCTTTTGTATTATTCATCTCGTAAAGCTTCTATGGTTTGAATATTGGCAGCTCTATACGCCGGAAAGAAACCAGCTATGGCTCCAGCAACTATTAATAATATAACGGTTGAAAGAGCCACTGTAAAGTTTACAGATGGGTTTACAACGTAGTCTACTTCTACATGAGGACCAATAAGTTCTAATAGCCCCATACTAAATATAAGCCCGGTAAAGCCAGAAATTGCAGTTATAAATATGGCCTCATGCAAAATCATTCCAATAATTGCCCAGGGTTTTGCTCCTAAGGCTTTGCGAATACCGATTTCTTTAGTTCGTTCCTTGACTACGATAAGCATAATATTACTTACACCAACAACTCCAGCTATAATGGTGCAAATTCCAACAAACCAAAAAAAGAATTTAATATTGCGTATTAAGCCAAAGTAGCGTTTAGCCTCCTCTAATGTATTAAAGGCGTTTATTGCACTATTGTCTTCTGGGGATACCGTATGGGCATCTTGCAGATACCTCAGTATCTTGGAGGTAAATACTTTGGACTCTTTAACCGACGTTTCAAAATTATCCGCTAGCTTTAAGGTATAGGCTAATGAATTTATCCTATCGCCACCTCCAAATACTCTCTGAGCAGTAGTTATTGGTATAAATATTCTATCCTCTTCTCGTTCTCCTCCTTTATCGCCATAAATACCAACAATTTTGAAGGGAATACCTGAAATATCGAGGTAGTCATTAATTAGATCTTGTGGTTCACCATCAATCTCTCTTGCGATCTTATTGCCCAGGATTACAACCTTCTTTGCCTCTTCCTGGTCTATTTCATTAATATAACGGCCAAGAATAATAAACTGATTCTCTATAAACTGATAACCCGGCGAAATACCTTGAACACTATACCCCAAATTTTCATTCTTGTAAACTAAGCTCGTACTGGGCACCCTAAATCTGCCAGACTCTTTATCAAGTTCTTTGGCATATTGCTCCTTGATAAATTCATTGTTTTCGTTCTTTAATTGAATGGACCTTCCTGGATTAAGGCCTTTGTACTCTTTTGTGGTAGATCGTGTCCAGACAATTATCCTGTTACTAGCATCTTCAGAAAACTCCTTGGAAACGCCATTTTGCATTCCCTGTCCAAACCCCAGAAGTATTACCAAAATAAAGATACCAGAGGCCACAGAAAGACCTGTCAAAAACGTTCTTAGTTTATTTTTTCGAATCGTATCGAAGATTTCCTGCCACCTTTCGAGATCGAACATTTGAAGGTTTATTTATATTGAACAATTCTCTGTCTTATTAAGACCAATACAATATGAAATTGTTACAGTAATCTAACCACAAAAGTGTTAAAATTTACACTTTATTCGTCCGCATCTTTCGATATACTATAAACATGAGAGCCCCAACAATTAGATAGGGCAATGCCATAAGGTATACTATGCCATTATTTATGCCCTCTGCCATGGAATTATCGTCCTGACTCTCCAAAACCGCCCGACACATGGCACATTGCGCATTAGTGAGTACAGGTATTAATACCGCGACAAAAGTCAGACATAACTTCGCTTGTATATACTTTTTATATTTTTTCATCTTCTACACATAATAAGGAGATATCATCAAATAAACCACTACTCCTGAAACCGCAACATAGAACCATATGGGAAAAGTGATTTTCGCTAATTTTTTATGCCTTTCGTACTTTTTTAAATAGGCCTTGGCATAGGTGTTAAGCACAAGGGGTATTATAGCAATAGATAAAATTATATGCGAAATGAGGATAAAAAAATACAAATACCTAATAAAACCTTCCCCTCCAAATGAAGTAGAATCAGAAGTCATATGATAAGCTACATACATAATCAAAAAAACTAAAGAGAAGAGAATACACAAGGACATAAGTTTCTTGTGTAAGTCTGTTTTACCCACCTTAATGGCCCATAGGGCAATAAGTAAAACGAGGGCGGTAAGACCATTAATTGTAGCATAGATAGGAGGCAAAAAACGCAAAGGTTCTACATTTGGAAGTTTAACACCAAATAGCACGGCCACAACAAGCGGAACAACAATAGAAACTACCGTAATTAGCCTATTTATTCTTTTTTCTTCCAAGTCCTTATTTTTTGACATCCTCTTCTAGTAATTTTCGAATATCTTCTTTTAATATTCGTATTTGTTCTTCTTCTCCCTGTTCATTTATCTTCTGCTGCTCCGTTACCATGCCTCTATAGTAGATAATTGGATTCCCAAAATCGTCTCGTCTTGATCGAATATAGCCCTGTTTGTCTACCAACGCAAAAAGTCCTGAATGTTCAAAACCCCCAGGAACATCATCGTTCTCCGAAGCAAATATGTTAAATCCATTATTTGCCAATGCCAAAATTTTTTCAGAATCGCCCGTTAATAAATGCCAATCCATATCTGTGATACCATATTCTTCTGCGTATTTTTTTAGCACCAGCGGGGTGTCGTATTCCGGATTAATCGAAAAAGAAGCAATTCCAAAATTCTCGTAATTGCGAAACTCGTCCTGAATCTCTACTAAGTTCTTATTCATTATGGGGCATATAGTCGGACAAGAGGTAAAAAAGAATTCTACTAAAAACACCTTTCCTTCGTAGTCCTCTTGCGTTATTAGCAGGCTATCCTGATTGTAAAATGAAAAGTCGGGTATTCTCTTATGCTCTCCATTTAGATCTATGTACGCCAGAGAACTATCCCGGGTCGTATTATTTAATCGATCTTGTTGAATTACGGTGTCCGAGTTTATTCTATCAACAATTTTAGGAATAAAGAGGATACCGAAAATCAAAATTATCAGACTAATCCATATATAGGTATACTTTTTATTCATCAATTAGACCTTGTTGCGTTATTCTTCTTAAGCGCTAAACGATACTCCGCCAGTATAATCTTTACATCGTCCTCCATCTTATTGTTCAATTCTGCGACAGAAGTGGCATCATAGCCATATTTGACGCCTTCATCTTCATCCTGTTGCCTACCTCTTAAATTACCTTCTTTATCTACGATAAAAACGTAAGGGGTGCTCAAGGTATCATCTAATGTTAGATCGGTCTCAAAAGAGCGAAACATAACTTTAATGGCCTGGTCGTCCATAAAAACAAACTTCCAGTTCCGGACATCTGTTAATCCAGACAACTCGGTCGTCAATTCACGAACTTTGTCTTCTGTTCCTTTCGGCATTACCATCACCATTTGAAAGTCCTTAAACTCATAGAATGGCTTATAAATTTTTTGATTTAAGTTGAATGCATTTCCTTTTTTAAGATCTACCTCATAACCTAGGAATCCTACAACGCTGATTTTGTCTTTCAAAGTGATTTCCGAGTTATTTACAGGGATAGGATTCAAATTTGTACTTAGGGTAGGTAATCTTCCGAAGTTATTTACTCCAGAAGCAAAGAACAAATAAGCTACTAAAGGAAGTACAAATAGAACTACTAAAACAAATGTCTTTTTCATAGCGACATTAATAAAGTATAAAAATAAAAAAGACGGTTATGAAACCGTCTTTGAAGATGTTAATTCCTTGTTAGAAATTCCATGTGACAAAGCCATCTTTAAAAACATTGTAAATGTAGTCTGCTTCGAATAGAAGAATAAATATCAGATATGCCACTAAAAAGATTGGCGTCCAAACAATGGACCTTCTTAAACCGCTTTTTTCATCTCTTAAATGCATAAAATCCCATGCAATATAATAGGCCTTTACAAGGGTAAGGATGATAAATATCCAATTAAGAAGCTTCATACCTAAAAAACTACCTTCAACCAAGAATGCAGGTTTGGTAATCCCAAGAGCAACTTCTATAGCGGTGACAATAGTAAGAAAAATCAAAACACCCCATATCTTTTGCGTGTTCGATTTAAACTTCACAAGTCCTCTAAAAATTTCTAATTTATGTTCGTGTCCCATTTTAAATTTTTTGCAATTACAGTTATGCTCTTTATATTTTCAATAATCCTTTACACCAAATAAAAGAAGGTGAATACGAATACCCACACCAAATCAACAAAGTGCCAGTACAGACCTACTTTTTCTACCATTTCATAATGACCCCGTCGCTCATAAGTGCCTATAATAATATTAAAGAAGATTATAATATTGATAACCACCCCAGAAAATACGTGAAAACCATGAAAACCGGTAATAAAGAAAAAGAAATCGGCAAATAATCGACTCCCGTATTCATTTCTGACAAGGTTTGCCCCTTCTACGACCAACGATGCCTCTTTAATTTTATTAAGAGACTCTTCCCTTGTCAAAAGTGTTTTCTCTCCTTCCTCATTTATTGTCTCTGTACGGATAAGAATATTGGGATTAGACTTAAGTCCTTCTGTAACCTCAGCTACAGTGAAAGAGGGTAATGTTTCTCCTGTTTGGAACCAAACACCATTTTTTCTTTCGTGTTCTACCCTATCAGAGGACAGCGTCTTGGCAAAATCAGCAAGAGCTGCTCTCTCACCTGTGTCTGCCTTAACAAACTGAAGAATTCTACCTCCTTTTGTCTCAACCGCACCATAATCCCCTTTGATAAAGGTAGCCCATTCCCAAGCCTGAGAACCTACGAAGATAGCTCCACCAATAATGGTAAGAAACATGTAAATGATGGTTTTGTTTTTCATCATTTTGTGGCCTGCATCAACGGCTAAAACCATTGTAACGGAAGACATAATTAAAATAAATGTCATGAAGGCAACATAGTACATAGGGAAATTACCATGGAAAAAAGGCACGTGTGTAAACACCTCATCTGCGATAGGCCAAGTTTCAATAAACTTGAATCTTGAAAACCCATAAGAAGCTAAAAATCCTGAAAAGGTCAAGGCATCAGAAACGATAAAAAACCACATCATCATTTTGCCATAACTGGCCCCTAGTGGCTGGTTTCCTCCTCCCCAAACATTTTCTTCTGTACCTGTTGAAATCGTAGATTGCATAAGAAAGTTATCGTGTTAATAGAATATTGGCAAATTTACATTTTTTTAATATATACGAAAGCCCATTTGCCACACATTTCGTCATTTGAAAAAATATTATCTAAAGAAATAAAAAAATAAGATCAGATATATCCAAAGCCCATCCAAAAAGTGCCAAAATGTAGCCCCTAATTCAAATCCCAACATATTGGATGAAGAATACTTATTCGCATAGGTTTTATAGAGGACTACAAGAAGCGAAATAAGACCTGCCACTACATGTACGATATGAACCGCTGCTATTAAAAAAATATAAGACATGGTTATATTACTTGTAGGTCCTGTAAAATAAAAGCCTTCCCCGATTAATTGTGAGAACCCAACAAATTGCAGAAGTATAAAACCAACACCTAAACCCAGGGTTCCAAGAAGATATTTAAAAGCCAGAGACACCTTATCTTTTGCCATTGCCTTTCTTGCCATGATATAAGTGCCACTACTACATAAAAGCACCAACGTACTGAATAAAAATGCACTTGGCAAATCGTAATCTGAAAGCCAATCCGCACGAGAACTACTGACAATATAAGCACTGGTCCATCCGGCAAAGCCCATGATTAAACTGGCTATTCCAAACCAGAGCATCATTTTCTTTGCCCTTGCGTTTTTCTCTTCCTGACTGCCTTGAGTAAGATCCATTCTCCTAAATAAATTTATCTATTACATAAATGAGTTGTATCAGCGAAATATAACTGACACTTACCAGCATAAGAATTCTGGCCGATTTATTATCTCTTCTTTCATAAAGACGAAAACCAAAAAATAACATTACCAAACCTAGAAGTAAGATCACCACAGCAGCGCCTATGGACAAATGTAGCCTACCAGTAATTCCAAACACAGGAATAATCGATATCAATATCATCCATAACGTATACATGATTATCTGTAAGGCTGTAGCCCCATCTTTTTTACCTGTTGGTAACATTTTAAATCCACCTCTTTTATAGTCATCATCCAGCATCCCCGCCAAAGCCCAAAAATGACGAAATTGCCAAAAAAACTGAATCATAAACAAGGTTCCCGGTTCAATGCCAAAATCATCTGTCGCAGCTACCCATCCCAGCATAAATGGAATTGCTCCAGGAAAAGCACCAATAAATACGGCTAAAGGAGTTTTGGTTTTTAAAGGGGTATAGACACAGGTGTATAGAAAAATGCAAATAGCCCCGAACATTGCTGTCTGAGGGTTAAGAATGTAGAGACTTACCACACCTAACACCGTCATCCCAATAGCCAAAGACAATGCCTTACTTACAGACATCCTACCAGAAGGTATAGGTCTGTTTCTGGTTCTATTCATCAATAGATCCAAATCTTTTTCTATTATTTGATTAAAAGCATTCGATGCTCCTACCATACAATAACCCCCAAAAGAAAGTAACAACAAAGAAGTAAACTGTACTTCGTACGCTCCCAGAAGATACCCTGCCAGGGAGGATATAATCACACTAATTGCCAGGCGTGATTTCGTAATCTCTTTAAAATCAGCAAAAGTCAAAACTGAAGTAGTACTATTTGCTGTACTCAAGGCCATCTTCATAAATTAATCTTATCGCGCCTTAGATACCATCTTTTTAAGCGCTGTGCAAAGATAAGACCCATTCTATTTTAATCCAACGAATTACAGGGCTTTATACGAATAATTCTTCTACAATACTTACCTCTTAAGGAGCACGAAAATACTGTGGCTCAAAAAGAACTTAAACCCTAAATCAGATTCAAAAAAAAAGCCTTGTCGATAAAACAAGGCTTCCTCTTTATAAGTGTAATTTTACTGTAATTTAAATGTAATTGGAATACTAAATGGAACTCTTACAGCTCTTCCTCTTTGCTTACCAGGTGTCATCCTTGGTAGCTTTTCAATAATCCTTAAGGCCTCTGCCTCTAAGTTTTTGTCAGGACCTCTATAACGTATATTTCCTATACTACCATCTTTCTGAATGGTAAACATCACATTAACCCTTCCTTGTACCCCCATTTCCTGAGCGATTTCTGGATATCGGAAGTTTTTACGAATGTGTTTATTCATCATCTCGTTAAAACATGCACGTTTGTCACTTGCTCCTTCACATCCTGGAAAAATTGGTACATCCTCAATTACTGCAAACGGAACATCCACGTCTTCCTCTATTTCTTCTACTTCAACTTCTTCAATTTCGATAACCTCTTCTTCCTGACTAGTCTCAGTAGATTCA
>CAZWPZ010000135.1:0-2099 GCA_964636005.1 uncultured Eudoraea sp. | reverse complement strand
TCTCCCGTAACCATTACCACACCGTGGTTTCTGGGTTCATCTGCCCAGGGCTAGCCCATCCATCTGGCAGCATCTACTATTCCGTTTTCTTGCGTTATATAAGGAAGCATCGCATACAGGCCTTTTCCGGGTTCTATTCGTGTACTGGTTTTTTCACCTGGCAGCAGAATAGGTACTGGTATCCAGGCTTTGTATTTTGGCTTTCCTAACCCATTTTCTAATCGATCTAATAGATTGTCGACCGCTCGTTTTTTAGATTCGATAGCATCTTCATGTGGGGCCATTCGATAACAGGTTATAAGATCGGACTGTTCTGCTAGGCGCCATGAAACATTTCCATGCAGATCCATTGAAGTAGATATAATGGGTTCTTGCCCTATAACCTCTCTTATACGCATAATGAAATCACCTTCAGGATCTTCGATTCCCTCTACGCTCATCGCTCCATGGATATCGAAAAATAATCCGTCATAGGGACCGTTCGCTTCGAGCATTTTAAGTGTTTTTCCGACAAGAGACTCATATGCTTCCATGGTAACAATACCACCAGGCAGGGCATGAGCTCTTAAGGTAGGTACCCAATGTGCTCTTTTTCTGTTTGCGGAATCGGCGCTCATAAAGGGATAAAAACTATAAACATCCTCATTAGTTCTGGCATGAAAAGCCTCCTCATTTGTTGTTGCAGGGGAAAAAGTGCTCGACTCAATTGCCAATCCTGCGATTGCGATTTTTGGGAGCCGCTGTTCGCTGTTCTCCTTAGTAGTTTTTTCTTTACAGCCTAGTATAAACAAGGCAGTAATAGCGAAGAGCGTGCTTGCGAGTTGATTTTTTATGTATTTCATGGTATGTGTTTTTGTTAAGGAAACTAATTGGTTAAAAATGTACGAATGTCTTTTGCAAGTTTTATAAAATCCGGTTCGTGTACATACATCATATGACCCGCTTCATAATAGGTCATAGTGACTCTATCTGCGGAAATTCCGTTACGCGAAAAAGTGTATTCTGCATCGAAGAAGGGGCATATTAGATCATAATAACCATTAGCTACCAAAACTTTCATATCTGTATTGCGTTTCATTGTTTCCGCGAGTTTTCTGGCAACATTAACCGGTGTAGGTTCCCAATACTGACCATCCGGAACCGTTCGCCAACGCCATAGATCTCCAATTTTGTCATTGGATGTGAGGTATGGCCTGTTCATGCTAACCTTAAGTGAATTTGTAAGATAGTAATTAATTGCTGCGGTATAAGCCGCACCAATTTGGTAACTGGCAGGATCTCCCAATCTTGGCGTTTCTGCCACCTTATCTACTTCATCTCCCATAAATCTTCCATCGAGTCTTCCAATACTAAGGCCTTTATCTTCAAGTAGTTTTTTCTGAAATCTTGGCATGAGAATTCTTAAATTCGATTTCAGGATATAGTCTTCGGAAAGGCCAATAAATTTACTCAATGTGGTAGCTATTTCCCTTTTCTCACTAGGGGCTAGCAAAGACCCCTTGAGCAACGCAGTAGCATACTTGGTATAAGTGAATTCACGGGCCTCTTCCATAAAAGATTCCAGGTCCTTATTTATCCCGGCCTTTTTGTGATACCACGCAGTGGCTGCCATACTCGGTAGATAGGTTAGGTAAGAGGTAATATTATCATCGATAGACGTAGAGCCTGCATAGTCGAGGGCTTGAGAAATTAGAATCAAACCATTGAGCGCCATATTTTGTCCATTACTCTCTAAGGTATTGGCAACTGCTGCTGCTCTGGTAGTACCAAAACTTTCCCCAGCAATATATTTTGGAGAAAGCCATCTGTTATTTGTACTCACCCATAGTCGTATAAATTTAGCAATCGATGCAGCGTCTTCGTTAAGCCCCCAATAGTCCTTTTCTTCTCCATTACCAATAACCGTACTAAATCCTGTACCGACCGGGTCTATAAAGACTAAATCGGTCAGATCTAGCAGGGAATGGGTGTTACTTGTAATGGTATATGGGGCAGCACCATCGTCTTTGGTAGCATCCGAATCTACCTTGACAAGTTGTGGACCAAATAGCCCCATATGCAACCATACGGATGCACTCCCCGGACCACCGTTAAAAACA
>CAZWPZ010000134.1:0-10285 GCA_964636005.1 uncultured Eudoraea sp. | reverse complement strand
GAGGAAATTGGACACAATGGATCTACCGCATTGGCTATTCCTCATAATTCCAATGCAAGCAAAGGAATGATGTTCGACGAGAACATGCCCAATGGAGAACCCATTACACAAGAATATGCCGAAATGCGGCAAAAATATGAGCGGACTATAGAAATAATGCAAATAAAAGGGGCATCAGAAGTACATCCCAACTTTTGGCCAAATGATGAATTTGCCAATTTTGAAAATGCACAATCTCTAGAAAACTACAGCGGGCGTTCCTTTGAAGAGAAAAATTTTGTTCGTTATGCATTGAAAAGAGGTCTGCAATACGAAGATGAATTGGGTGTTAATCCTTATAAACGAGGATTCAATGGTGGTACAGACAATCACAATGGCTTAATGAGTAATGTGGAAGAAGACAATTACGCTTCTGGAAGTCATGGATATGTAGATGCAACAGCCGAAGATCGTGTTAATAATACTGTAGATGGATGGGCCAAGGCCTATGACATAAACCCAGGATCTATAACCGGGGTTTGGGCACAGAGAAATACTAGAGAAGATATTTGGGATGGTTTGTATAAGAGAGAAACCTTTGCCACCAGCGGCCCTAGGATAAAAGTACGGTTGTTTGCAGGGCACAACTACAAAGAAACCTACGAGAGCTATGAAGATTTTATTGAGGACGGATATGCCAAAGGTGTTCCCATGGGGGGCGATTTAAAACTAGACAAGGGGCAAGAGCCATCATTTTTAGTTTGGGCTCTTAAAGACCCTATGAATGCAAATTTAGATAGAGTACAGATTGTTAAGGGATGGTATGAAAACGGCAAACTAAAAGAGAAAATTTTTAATGTAGCCGCATCAGACAATAGAAAAAAAGCTGATGGTACAGTAATACCTACGGACGCACAAGTAGATTTAGAGACAGGTGCTTTTGATACCTCTAAGGGAAATTCTGAATTTATGGCAAAATGGACAGATCCCGAATTTAATCCTTCCAATAGAGCATTTTATTATGTAAGAGTACTTCAATTGCCAACAGCACGCTGGAATCTATACGATGAAATAAGGGAAGGAGTAAAATTTCCAGGAACTGTAGCCAAAACCGTTGTAGAAAGAGCCTGGAGTAGTCCTATATGGTATAAACCAAAATAATGAACAATAAAAATTACTAATGAGTAACTAATGTCTTTACTAATTGGCAGAAACTTTAGATATTTCTTATCTTCCAAAGCCTACATCTGAGATATAGAAATATAGAGGCAGCAATGTTTTATTAATATTCAGAAACATAGATGAAGTTAAAAAGAATACTTCTTTGGACAGTGACTGGGATAGTCGGGCTAGTCATATTATTCCTACTGTTTTCTCCAGTTATTGCTAAAAACTACCTCATTAAAAATAGTAAAGAACTGTTTGGACGACAGCTGGATATTGAAAAATTACGTGTCAATTATTTTACCGGCACGGTTAAAGTATATGGTTTTGAAATGTTAGAAGCAAATGACCAAGATGTCTTTGTATCCTTTGATACCCTAATTGTGGATTCAGAACCATATCGATTTATAAAGGATGAAATTGTATTGGAACGATTTTTATTCCAGGGCTTGAATGTTCAAATTACTCAAAAAGATTCTGTATTCAACTTTGACGATCTCATAGCCTTTCATACCGAAGGAGATAGCATTCCCAAAGACACCCTAAATGAAAAACCTTTAAAATACAGTCTGTCCAATCTGGAATTGAAACAGTCCTATTTCACCTATGACGATCAGAATGTTGGAAAAGTGACACACATTGATGATTTTTCATTTTTTATACCCTTTATTGGCTGGGACCAAAACGACAAAAGTAATGCCGATTTTAAATTTAAATTTAAAAGAGGGGGGTATTTCGCCTCTACCTTAAATATCAATCCGGCTAGTGGGGAATTTGACTGTGAAATTAGCATTAATGATCTTTACTTAGACCCGTTTTATGAGTATGTAGCCGAGTATGCCTTAATTAATTCTTTTAATGGAAGATTGAATAGTGAACTACTAATTACGGGCAATATTAATGAACCAAAAAAGACGCTTTTATCAGGAACTACGGATATTTCGGAATTTGAAATGACAGATCAAAATGATCAGAAATTCTTGGCAACTAAGGAGTTCCACACTAGACTGAGTGAAATTAATTATGATCAGGAATCCTATATCATTGATTCACTAAGACTATCAGATGGCTATATAAAGTTTGAGCTAGATTCTGTCTCGAACAATATTTTTCGAATTTTTAAACTAGATGCTGTACGGGATACTACTAATGTAGAAGAATCGGAATTAGCAGAAGTTGAAATAGACTCTAGTGCCAGTTCTTCACTTTTTTATCAATTAAACCATCTCACGGTAAATAACACTGTCCTGGATTACACAGACAATCTTACAGGACAACCTTTCGACTATCATCTAAGTGAAATAGAAATCGACTCAGATAGTATTGCCAGTGATGCGGATTGGATCGACATTTATTCCAATATGTTACTAAACGAAAGGGGTTCTTTAGACGCAAAAGTAGGTTATGATCCCTCCAACTTACTTACTTTGTCTTTTGATATCACCGTAGAACGATTCCTTCTCTCGGATTTAAATATTTATACCGCCCATTATACTGGCCATAATATTCTACAAGGAGATATGTTTTATTACAGTAATTCGAAAATAACCGATGGAGACATTGTTAGCGAAAACCGACTTTTAGTAAAAAATGTATCCGTAGACAGTGAGGCCAAAGGCCTGTATAATCTTCCTTTAAAATTTGCGATTTTTCTTTTAAAAGACAAGAACGGAGATATCAAACTAGACGTTCCCGTACGAGGAGACCTCAAGGACCCAGAAGTGGACGTCGGTAAAATTGTATGGACTACTTTTAAAAATATGATTGCCAATGCCGTAGCCAAACCGGTAAATTTTCTCGCTGGGCTGGTAGGTGGTGACCCTAAAGAGTTGGAATCTATAGAATATTCGTTTTTGGATACTATCCCAACAGAAAAACAAATCAGGCAATTTGATCTTCTTCTGGAATTAGAGGAGAAAAAAGAAGGCCTTGAAATAGACATGGTTTATTATGTTGACAATGAATTACAAAAAGAAGCCTTGGCTGAAGCTACAGTGGGTGAGCGCTATTGGAAGAAAGAGAAAAAGGACTATTTAAAGGACCAAGATGGTTTTTATGCCTATGTAAGAAAACAAACAGACCAAGACTCCTTGGATATCAAGCAGGCTATCTTGGAGTTAGCAAACCCTGCAGAAATGGATTCATTATCTGGTCAATACAATAAGGCAAGGCTACGGAATGCCAAAGAATATCTCTCAGCAATAAATGATTCTACTCAGATTATAATACGCACTGCCGATCCCAAGGAGCCCTTAAATAAAGGTTCCATACCCATATTTCAATTAGAATATTCTATGTTAGACGAAAATGTTGCCATAGCGAACGACAGCATTAACAAACCATAATTATGAAAAAAGTAATCCTATTATTTTGGTTAATATGCTTTATAGCCTGTAAGAAAAATATAGAAAAAACGGTAGTAAAGGATCCTAAAAGTAAGGCAAAAGAAAGTCGTACCAAGGGCTATAACCCATTAAAAAACCCTTATTTTGGGCAAACCCATCAACACACAGGTTGGTCTTTTGATGCTGCCATTTTGGATGTTAAATTAGGTCCTGAAACCGCCTATAAACATGCTAGGGGAGACAAGGTCACCCATCCTTCTGGCTATGAGGTACAACTAAAATTACCCTTAGATTTTCTCTCTGTTACCGATCATTCGGAATACTTAGGGGTGTTATTACAAATGTACGACCCCAATAATCCAGTCTCCAAAAACCCCTTAGCAGCTCCAATTATTGCTTCAGGAAAGGACGTAGACAAATCCATGAAAGCGTTTTATGGGTTGGTGGCTAATACCATTCAACCGGATGGGACTACAGAGCCTGATCCTGAATTGAGTTCTCCAGAATTGAAAAAAAGTGCTTGGCAAGAAATGACCGAGATTACCGATTCTTACTATGAGCCAGGAAAGTTCACTACACTTTTGGGGTATGAATGGTCTTCACAACCTAACATGGGAAATCTTCATCGCAACGTTATTTTTCGAGATACTGAAAACATTCCGGAATACCCTTTTTCATATTTCGACTCAGAGAAACCGGAAGATTTATGGGCTTGGATGGATGTACAGAGAAATAATGGCGCCAAACTCTTAGCCATATCTCATAATGGGAATCTAAGCAACGGCACTATGTTCGCTACTACCGATTCTGACGGGAACCCACTCAATAAAGCATACGCAGAAAGTCGTATGAGAAATGAACCATTGACCGAAATAATTCAAACCAAAGGGCAATCGGAAACCCATCCACTTATGGCACCGAACGACGAGTTTGCTGGTTTTGAGATTTGGACCAAACCCGTTGCTGGACCCGGAGTAGTTAAAGTATTGGAAACCAATTATGTCCGAAACGCTTATAAAAATGGTCTAAAACTAGAAAAGAAATTAGGTGTAAATCCATTTAAATATGGCGTTGTTGGTGGAGGTGACATTCATACAGCAATAGTATCCCATGAAGAATATGCCCATAGCGGTGAGCATAATCTAAAATCTGGAACCCCACACAATAGACTTCTCGAATTGCGTCCTGGAGAACCTTCTAAAATTGAACAAGGTACGGCCGGATTATCATGTGTATGGGCAGAAGAAAACACAAGGGAGGCCATTTTTGATGCTATGGTACGAAAGGAGTCTTGGGCTACCAGTGGGTCTCGAATTACGGTTAGGGTATTTGGTGGGTATAACTTTAATACCATCCCCGGAGAAGAAAACTGGGTAGAAGTTGGATACGAAAAAGGCGTACCTATGGGTGGAGACATTCCAAAGAATGATAGTGGTAAACCGGTGGAGTTGATGATTTGGGCTCTAAAAGGCCCCAATAGCGGAAATTTAGATAGAATTCAGGTGATAAAAGGTTGGATTGATGAAGAAGATAACAGTCATGAAAAAGTCTATAACGTTGTATGGAGCGGCGATAGACGTTTGAATAAGGACGGTAGTCTACCGACAGTAGGCAATACCGTTGATATTCCAGAGGCCACTTATACAAATACCATAGGAAGTGCTGCGCTTAAAACGCTTTGGATAGATCCAGATTTTAACTCGAATCAACCTGCCTTCTATTATATAAGAGTTCTTGAAATCCCAACACCAAGATGGTCTACCTATGATGCCAAAGTTCTGGGAATAAAACCCCCAAAAGATTTTCCAGCAACTATTCAGGAAAGGGCTTGGACCAGCCCACTATGGTATAATCCCAAATAATCGCATATAATTTTGTATCTTATTTTATAAACCTAAGCGTTATGAAAAAACTACTCACTATAGTTCTTTTAACTGCATTTGTCGCCTGTAAAAAGGGGACTCCAAATAAAATCGTTGAAAAAACCCCAAAAAATACAGAACGAACAGCAGGGTATAGTAAAACTAAAAACGCTTATTTCGGAAATTTACATATTCACACCTCCTGGTCGTTCGATGGCTTCACCAATGGAAGTGTAACCGAGCCGGATGATGCCTATAGGTGGGCACAAGGAGAAACTATACCTGGAGGAGGCGATGGAACTCCATTAAAGATTAAAATTCCTTTAGATTGGTATGCTGTTTCGGATCATGCAGAATGGATGGGAATGTTTAAGATGATGGCAGACCCGACTACGCCTATTGGTAAATTAGATTTTGCCAAACGCGTAACCTCAGAAGACCAAGTTGTAGCCTTTAATGCTTTTGCCGATTTTTTATATGATTTTAGTACAGGAGGTCCGTTATCCAAAGAACCTCTATTTTCTGATCCAGTTGTTATGAAGTCCGTATGGAAGGAAATCATCGAAACAGCAGATAAGCATAATAAACCAGGAAAATTTACCACATTCCCAGCCTTTGAATGGTCATCCAATCCGGATACCAAAAATTTACATCGCGTTGTATTGTTTAAGAATTCGGAGAATATTCCTGAAATAGCATATTCTTCCATTGATTCTTCACGACCAGAAGACCTATGGGCATGGATGGAAGAAAGTAGGGCTAAGGGTGCTACTTTATTGGCTATCCCACATAATGGCAATGCGAGTGATGGTCTAATGTTTTCTATAAATGACTATGATGGGAATCCGATTACCAAATCGTATAGCACCACAAGAATGGCGAATGAGCCACTTTATGAAATCAGTCAGATTAAAGGCACTTCAGAAGTTCATCCTGATTTGTCGCCAAATGATGAATTTGCGGATTTTGAATTATGGGATTATACCTTAGCCGCTACTGCTGAAAGACCTACTAACAGAAGAGGGAGCTATTTACGTCAGGCTCTATTAGATGGCATTAAAATAGAAAGTGAAGGAAATGGGAATCCATTTAAATATGGGATTATCGGTGATTCGGATAGTCATAATTCTGCTGCTGCCGTAGAGGAAGATAATTATACAGGTAAATTTGCTTTAGAAAATAATACAGAACATCGTTTAAATGGCGTTCCGGGCATGGAAGATAAAAACAACCAGCAAGTTAGAGAATTTAGTTCCGGAGGCTTGGCTGGTATTTGGGCTGAAGAAAATACCAGGGAAGCCATTTACAATGCCATGCTTCGAAAAGAGACTTTTGGCACTTCCGGAACCAGAATAAAAGTTCGCTTTTTTGGAAGTTTTGCTTATGACGAAGAGATAACGGACAGCGATAATTGGTTAGCCACCGCCTATGCCGATGGTGTACCAATGGGTGGTAATTTATCTGACGCAAATAATAAACCTCCTACATTTATTGTACAAGCAATAAAAGAAGCCGACGGTGCTAATTTGGATAGAGTTCAAATCATAAAAGGATGGGTGGACTCCAAAGGAGAAACAAAAGAAAAAATCTATGATGTAGCCTTATCGGATAACAGGGCGGATGGCTCTGTTGCTGTAGGAAATACGGTTGATTTAAAAACTGCAAAGTATTCTAACTCCATTGGCGCTGTACAGTTTTTTACTACCTGGACAGATCCGGATTTTAATGCTTCAGAAAATGCCTTTTATTATGCTAGAGTGATTGAAATACCTACCCCACGCTGGTCTACCTATGACGCTGTATCCCTAGGAATTCCAGTCCGAACGGATATTCCAGCAACCATACAAGAACGCGCATGGACCAGCCCAATTTGGTATCAAAGCGAAAATTAGGAAATAAATTAACAGGGTCTTCATTGTCTAATCCTGGTCAGCTCAAATTAATAATCAATAAATGAAATCCATATTTAAACAGCCCTTAATTCACTTCTTACTAATAGGCTTGGCATTATTTATTCTATTTTCTCTAGTAAATACTCAAGAGGATGCAGAGAACAAAATTATCTTAGACCAAAGTGATCTGGAAAGAACCATTGCTACCTGGGAAATGCAATGGAACCGTCCACCAACGGCCGAAGAATTAACTAATCTATTAAAATCTAATATCAGACAGGAAGTCTTTTACCAGGAGGCCCTGGCCATGAACCTAGATCACAACGATGAAATTATCAAAAGACGTCTTTCTCAAAAAATGGAATTTTTGTCGAACGATTTAGCCAACATGACCCCTCCTACAGAAGAGGAACTCAAAGCGTTTTACGAAAAAAATGAAGAGAAATACTATACACCCTATAATTACAGTCTTTACCAGATTGTATTTACAGCCGATAAGAATGGAAAAGAGTATTTTAGAAAGGCTGAGGAAGTTCTAAAAAGTAATCCAGAAGTCACTTTTGAGGAGATGGAGAAAAAGGGTGATGCCCTACCCTTCCCCTATGCTTTTGACCGGGTTGATGCGGACCAACTACGAATACAATTGGGTAACAGTTTTGTAGAATCTCTCAAAAAATTACCTTTGGATAAATGGGTTGGTCCTGTGCTATCGGGTTACGGGGCACACCTCGTATACATAACAGAAACCAAAGCGCCTGCAAAGATTCCCTTTGAAATTATCAAAAGCGACTTGCTTAGAGACTTTGAATACGAGAGGGAACAAGAAGTGAACAAGGCTATTTACGAGGAACTAAAAAAGCGTTATACGGTAGAGGTGGCTATAGAACCGAACGAAATTATCTCGGACACTTTTCTTATCGAATTACAAAAGCAACTTAATTCCAACTAAGAATGTGGAGATTACATTGTTTTCTACTTTTTTTCCTTCTATTATTTTCCTCATTAGGACTCGAGGCTCATGAGATAAGACCAGGATACTTACAAATTCAACAAATTTCGGAGGAGACATATCATGTTTTTTGGAAAATCCCCAGAATGGGCGATGCCGTTCCCAAAATTTACGTAGACTTTCCGAGTAAATTTAAGGTAGAAGAATTAAGACAACCGAGTCCAATTCCAGGTTTTGTAGTCTATGCATTTAAAATAAGTTCGCAGACACCCCTTTTTGGAAGTACAATAGGCGTAGACGGATTAAACAAGACCCTCATTGACGTTCTAGTAAATATTGAGTTTCTCAATGGAGAGCGTATTCCGTTAATGCTCCAACCAGACAATACCCACAAGATCATTCCAGAAAAAGAGACTCTTTGGGGCACAATAAAAACCTATTTTATATTAGGGGTTGAACATATATTACTTGGCATAGATCATTTGCTCTTTGTATTTGCATTAGTCCTTATCACCTCAGGTTTTTGGAAACTCTTTAAGACCATTACCGCTTTTACGATTGCACACAGTATTACCTTGTCTCTTGCATCCTTAGGCTTTGTAGGCTTACCAGGACCTCCGGTTGAGGCAGTAATTGCCCTGAGCATTGTCTTTTTAGCGGTAGAGTTAATAAAGTACAATAAAGGAGAACGGAGTATTACCGCTAAATATCCCTGGATAGTAGCCTTTACTTTTGGACTACTGCATGGTTTTGGCTTTGCGGGGGCCTTAACGGATATTGGACTTCCGCAGACCACTATTCCTGCGGCCTTATTATTCTTTAATATTGGGGTAGAAGTTGGTCAGATACTTTTTGTATTTTTTGTTCTCTCCTGCCTGTGGGTCTTGAAGAAAACAGAATTAAAACTCCCAAAATGGGCACCAAATATTCCTATATATGCTATAGGAGGAATTGCTTCTTTTTGGTTAATCGAGAGGGTGTTATCGTTTTGGTCCTAAATATTGCTGCATATTTCACCTAATTGGACTAGCCTTTTTTATTTTCAGAGCCGTACCCATAACCATGTCCATAGTTGTAGTGTTTGGTCTTTCCAAAACCTACGTCGTTTAAAACGTAATTGATATTTCGAAGCTTTCCTGTCTTTTCTAAGTTCTTGGCATAGTCTACCAGTTTTTTATCCGTAAATCCTGCGCGCATTACGAACAGAGTTAAGTCGGCTTCGCTAGAAATCAACAGCGTATCGGTAACAAGAAGACTGGGAGCCGTATCAACGATAACATAATCGAATTCTTTTTTTACGGCGCTCAGAAACTTTTTATATCGGGGACCAGATAGCAATTCTGCAGCGTTTGGGGGGATATGTCTGCTGTAGCACACTTTTACATTTACATCCTTGCTAAAACCTTCATTTACCACATCTTGCCAATACAGGCTGTCATCCGATAGAAACTCTGGCAATCCCTGGGATTTTTTTAGTATGTCGAGCGACTTATGCAATTGAGGGTTTCTAAGGTCTGCACCAACCAACAACACTCGTTTCTTTAAGCTCGCATAAGCCAGTGCCAGATTCACCGCTACAAAGGATTTGCCTTCTCCTTTTATAGCCGAATTTATGTAGATAACCTGGCCATTGTTTTTTTCTTTGGCAGGTAAATGGTAAGACACACTAGTGCTCAACATCCGGAAGGACTCGGCAAGAATGGATCTATCGTGTAAGCTGTTAATAGTTTTATCCTTTTTAAAGAAGGGTATTTCTCCAACTAAGGGAATATCCGTGCTAACCCTATCTAGATCACTTCTATCATGAATTTTAGTATCCAGGCTAAACCTTATGTAAAGCACGAGGAATGGAACAAGTATCCCTAAAAGAAAAGAAATAGGAAATACTTTAAGTTTTCTAGGGGAAATTGGTTCAGTTTGTGTAAGGCTATAATCGACCACTTTGATTGAAGGGGTGGTAGTCGCTAGATCTATTGCGGCTTCTTCCCTTTTTTGAAGTAATAAAAGGTAAAGCTGTTCCTTTATACTCTGTTGCCTCTCTATGGCCCGCAGCATTTTTGCTTGTTCCGGGAGTTCTGAAAAAACAGCGCCAGT
>CAZWPZ010000133.1:0-4097 GCA_964636005.1 uncultured Eudoraea sp. | reverse complement strand
ACCTGTCCGGTAGGTATAGCAACTCAAAATCCAGAACTGAGAAAGAAGTTTAAGGGGAAACCAGAGCATGTAGTTAACTATATGTATTTTGTAGCACAGGAATTGCGAGAAATCATGGCACAACTAGGCTTTAGAACAGTAAACGAAATGGTTGGTCAGGTACAAAAACTAGACAGAAACAAAGCCATTGAACATTACAAAGCCGCGGGCATAGACCTCACTCCTATTTTACATCAGATCGATGTTCCCAAAGGAACGAAGTTGTACAATACCCAGACCCAAAAACACAATATAGAAGACTCTATTGAGTTCGAAATTATCGAAAAGGCCCATCCGTCTCTATTTAGAAAAGAAAAAATCACCTTGGATTTTGGTATAAAAAATACCGATAGAGCAGTTGGCGCAATTATAAGTAATGAAATATCAAAAATATATGGGGCAGAAGGGCTACCAGATAATACCCTTAAACTAAACTTTACCGGTTCTGCCGGACAAAGCTTTGGTGCAGTTGCCACCAAGGGCTTAACAATGGTTGTGAATGGCAACACAAATGACTACCTCGGAAAGGGCTTGTCTGGAGCCAAGCTAATCATTAAAGTACCGTATAAATCGACCTTGCAGCCAGAAGATAACGTCATAACAGGTAACGTAACCTTATATGGAGCTACAGCAGGAGAAGCCTATATTAATGGAAAAGCTGGTGAACGATTTTGTGTTCGGAACTCGGGAGCAAAAGCCGTTGTAGAAGGTATCGGCGATCATGGTTGTGAATATATGACGGGAGGAATAGCTGTAATTCTTGGAGAAGTGGGAAGGAATTTTGGAGCTGGAATGAGTGGTGGTATCGCTTATGTTCTGGATGAAAAAGGAAATTTCAGAAAAAGATGCCAGCAAGAGGCTCTCAATTTATTAGATGTAGAAGAAGACAACGATATAGCAGAACTAAAAGAATTGATAGAAAATCACTACAATGCCACTCTTAGCCCTCTTGCACAGAACATATTGGAAAATTGGGAATCATATATCCCGAAATTTATTAAGATTCTGCCCGAGGAATACAAACAGGCTTTGATTCGATTAGAAAATGAAAAACTTGAAACAATATAATTGACTTATGGGAAAGATAACGGGGTTTTTGGAATATGATAGAAAAGTAGAATCGTATACACCAGTAAAAGATCGAATTCAAAATTTCAAGGAATTTACGGTTCCGCTTAAAGAGGCAGAGCTTAAAAATCAAGGCGCACGTTGTATGGATTGCGGTATTCCATTTTGTCACAGTGGATGTCCTTTAGGAAATTTAATACCCGATTTTAATGATGCCGTTTACAGGGGTAAATGGGAAAAAGCGGCTGGAATTTTACATGCCACCAATAATTTTCCTGAATTCACCGGAAGGTTATGTCCGGCTCCATGCGAGGAAGCATGTGTATTGGGTATAAATGAAGATCCGGTATCTATTGAAAATATAGAAAAAAATATTGTCGAAACTGCCTTTAGTAAAGGGTGGATTAAAGCCTCTCCACCAGAAGCCCGAACAGAAAAAAAAGTAGCTGTAGTAGGGTCTGGGCCTGCTGGTCTGGCTGCCGCTCAGCAATTAAACAGAGCCGGGCATTGGGTTACGGTTTTTGAGCGAGATGAAAAAGTTGGTGGTCTCTTGCGATACGGGATCCCGGATTTCAAAATGGAGAAAAATATAATCGACAGGAGATTAAAGGTCTTGGAACAAGAGGGAATTACTTTTAAATGTGGTGTAGAAATTGGTAAGGACATTGCTGCTTCCGAACTAAAAGACGATTTTGATGCTGTTGTCTTATGTGGCGGTGCAACTATTCGAAGAAATCTTCCAATAAAAGGCGCTGAGCTAAATGGTGTTGTTCAAGCGATGGATTTCCTTTCTCAAAATAATAGAAGAGTAGACGGTGTTCCTTACAAAGGTGCAGATATATTGGCCACCAATAAAAATGTTATAGTTATCGGCGGAGGAGATACCGGATCGGACTGTATAGGAACTTCTATAAGGCAGGGAGCTACTTCGGTATCAAACTTTGAGATAATGGGAAAAGCTTCTGAACATCGCACCGATGATCAACCTTGGCCTTTTTGGCCGATGAAACTGCGAACCAGCTCTTCTCACAAAGAGGGTGCACATAGATTTTTTAGTATCTCCACTAAAGAATTTATCGGAGATGAAAATGGTAATTTAAAAGGCCTTGTTACCGTAAATGTGGAGTGGGAAAAAGTTCCGGGAAAACGCCCTGTACTAAAAGAAATAAAGGGAACCGAAAAAGAATGGCCTTGTGAGTTGGTATTACTTGCGATGGGCTTTACAGGTTCCGAAATGACCATAGCTGAACAATTGGGACTGGAAGCCGATGCGCGAACAAATATCAAAGCCTCTGTAAATAATTATCAGACCAATGTTCCTGGTATATTTACTGCAGGGGATCAAAGAAGAGGTCAGTCCCTCATAGTATGGGCTATCTCTGAGGGTAGACAGGCTGCACATCATATCGATAAATACTTGATGGGTCAGACAAGTTTACCTTTAAAAGGGGATGGCGATTTACCGCGTATCTAATAGGGACACTTGTATTCCTCTCTATTTTTGGGTGGTCACGGTTTTATTTTTGATCAATGGTTTTGCCCAGAAGCCAATGGTTAAAATGTAAGCCAAGGCAACAAAGTTTAAGAGCATCCCGATTTTAAGGCTAGAAAAATCACTTAATGCCCCGATTAACAGTTGCACTACAGCTCCTCCCATGATACCGGTCATTAATATTCCGGCAAAGGAACCGTGGTGTTCTGTTATCGAATTCAGGGCCAGCGAGAGTATTATGGGATACATAACCGATAAAAATATTCCACATAGCTGAAAACTGTAAAACGAGGTAACAGCATCGCCATAAAGCGCGAAGGCAAAAGATATCATTGCTGATATGGTAAATAACTTTAATACCAATTTACTATCCAATAGCCTTAACAGTATTAGTCCGAAAATTCCACCCAGAGTCATATAACCCCAAAAATTTCCTACTGCATCTGCACCGGATGTCTCAAAATCGTATTGATGATACACTTGCAAAAATTTAGACATCCAGTATGAAATACCCTGTTCTACACCTACATATGCAAAAATTCCCAAAAAATACAAAATCACTGTTTTGTTAGATAAAAGTGCCATAAAGGTATCCCGAGAACCAACTTTCTCCTCATTTTTTAATTCCACCGTAGGAAAATGAAACAGCGATATTATTACTATCATTAACAGACTTGCTACCGCAAATAACCAATACATAGAACTCCAGGCCATACCTGGTAATAGTAACTCTTTGAGGGCAAGAAAAATACCTGTGCTCTCCGGATTTGGTTTTTCAAAATACCCCACCATTAGGGAATATACTTGTGGACTAACAAAAGACGCAGCTCCAAACGTCAATTGTGCCAGTACGGAAGTAAAGGCATAATTTTCTTCTCCTCCTGCGACTCTTAATAAGGGGTTAATTACCACCTGTAGAGTTGCCATTCCAGTACCAATAGTAAACAGTGTAATTAAAAAAACGGGAAATGTCGGGATGGCGACAAAGAGGCAAGAACCTATTAGTGCCAATAAAAATGCGAAAACCATCAACTTTTTTTCTCCAAACTTCTCCAATAAAATACCCGAAGGGATAGACATCAAACCATAAGCGATAAAAAAAGTAAAGGGTAAAAATCCGGCCATAGTCTCACTTAGGCCAAAACTCAGGGAGACACTAGGGTTTAATGCACCTAAGATGTTCGTGAGAAAGGAAATAACAAAAAAGGTCAGTAAGATTAAGAATACAATTGGGTAATTTACTTTCATAGGATAGAAGGAATTGTTGTGTTCAATTCAATACATGGGAAAAAATGTAATGCTATTTCTATTAGAGTGTGGAAATTACACATTTCTTCTCATCCTTTCTTGTAGTTGTTATAAAAAAAAAGCACCTATCGTTAGATAAGTGCTTTTCAAAGAAGGCGGCGGCCTACTCTCCCACCAGTTACGGCAGTACCATCGGCGCAGACGGGCTTAACTTCCCTGTTCGGTATGGAAAGGGGTGGGCCCCGTCGCC
>CAZWPZ010000132.1:0-7542 GCA_964636005.1 uncultured Eudoraea sp. | reverse complement strand
GAAATTTCTTGGGCCCTTAAATTCTTTTTGGCTGTAATGGGAAACCAGGCTCCAGCTTTTACGGTGGCGTCATTTGCGACCACAATACACAGTTTACCTTTGATATGTCCCATTTTAACTACAACCCCTCCAGACGGACATCCTCCGTACTCTTTATACATACCCTCTCCTGCAAATGCACCTATTTCTATAGCTTTACTATCGTTGTCTAGTAAAAAAGCAATTCTTTCTCTGGCCGATAATTTCCCGAGCGCATGTTGTTTGTCTATTCTACTTTGTCCGCCACCCAGTTTAACTTTTGCAAGTTTCTTCCTCAGTTCAGACACCATGAGCTTGTTTCTATCTTCGTTCTTATTAAAGCTAATATCCATAAGAATTATCGTTTCTTTATCTGTGCTTAAAGATAAGGAGTAATATTGATTAACTTTAACAAAAAACTATATCAGGATATGAACAACAAAATAGGTTGGGGGATAGTAGGTCTCGGAAATATTGCTCAAAAATTTGCAGATTGCTTAAAACTAGTACCGGAAGCTCAGTTGGTTGGGGTGGCATCAAGGAATGTCGACAAGGCTTTAGATTTTGGTAAAAAGAACAATGCAAAACACTGTTTTGGCTCCTATGAGGAGTTATTTGAATGCGAGGAAGTCGAAGTGATATACATAGCTACTCCACATACTTCGCATGCAGAATTAAGTATAAAAGCAATGAATATGGGCAAAAGCATACTTTGTGAAAAACCCATGGGCGTGAATAAATTGGAGGTGGAGAGAATGATAGAAACAGCCCGTAAAAATGATGTTTTTTTAATGGAAGCGCTCTGGAGCAGGTTTAATCCGTCTATAGCAGAAGTAAAGAATAAAATAGACAAAGGTCGGATTGGGAAGATCCGTTATGTGCATGCAGATTTTGCGTTTTACGCTCTAAATCGCTCTGAGGACGGTAGATTATTAAACCCAGAGCTTGCAGGAGGTTCTCTTTTAGATATCGGAATTTACCCTATTTTTCTAGCTTATCTCCTTCTAGGGAAACCCAACCGTATCCAATCTTCCGCCAAATTCTACAAGACGGGTGTAGAAGTTCAAATGGCATTGCTCTTTGAGTACCCAGACGCAATGGCTATTTTGTATAGTGGATTGAATTCGTCTTCCGAAATGAAAGCTGAAATTGCAGGAGAAGACGGAAGTATCTTTTTAAATCCAAGGTGGCATGAGGCCGATGGATACACTGAAGAGATTGATGGTGCCACCGAGATCTTTTCCTTGCCGATGCAGGGCAAAGGTTATGAATATGAAATTATGGAAGTCAATAGATGTTTGGCAGAAGGATTAAAGGAGAGTTCCATGTGGTCATTATCTAATAGCTTAGATTTAATAAACATTATGGACGATATAAGGGAGCAGAATGAGATTAAATTTCCTTTTGAAAGTTAAACTTTAGCAAGAAGCTAGCAAGATTTCCGCAAGATTTCCGATATTTGGCAGCACCAACCAAATAACTAAACAATATGGGAATGAATAAAAATACGGTGCTCGCATGGGCGACCTTTATAATGATTTTTGTAGGTCTGGCACTAATCGCTTTAGGTGCTTTCCGCTATGATGATGTCGCAGGATGGGGGTTTGCTTCTGTAGGGATTGGGTTTTTTGCCATCGCTTGGGTTTTTAACGCTTTAAAGGGCAGAGTGTAACCTTCTCTTTTATTCCCTTTTATTTTCTCTAGTATTATACTTAAAACAGCCAGTTATGTCTGACGATAAGAAAGTGATTTTTTCTATGTCTGGGGTCAGTAAGACCTACAAAAATGCGAATACACCTGTATTAAAAAATATTTACCTAAGTTTTTTCTATGGTGCCAAAATTGGTATTCTCGGATTAAATGGTTCTGGAAAATCTACCTTACTTAGAATTATCGCAGGAGCCGATAAAAGTTTTCAAGGGGATGTGGTCTTTTCTCCTGGCTATAAAGTCGGTTATTTGGAACAGGAACCAGATCTGGACGAAAATAAGACAGTCCTGGAAGTCGTAAAAGAAGGTGTTGCAGAAACAGTAGCCATTTTGGATGAGTACAATAAAATCAATGATATGTTCGGCCTTCCTGAAGTTTATGAAGATGCCGATCGAATGGAAAAATTGATGGACCAACAGGCCAAGCTGCAAGACCAAATTGACGCCTCGAATGCCTGGGAATTAGACACCAAGCTTGAGATTGCAATGGATGCTTTACGTACTCCGGATAGCGATAAAAAGATTGGAATTTTATCAGGGGGTGAAAAACGTAGGGTTGCTTTGTGTAGACTTTTGCTACAAGAACCGGAAATCTTATTGCTCGATGAACCCACAAACCACTTAGACGCAGAATCAGTCCATTGGCTGGAGCATCATTTGGCGCAGTATAAGGGTACCGTAATTGCTGTAACCCACGATCGTTATTTTTTAGATAATGTTGCAGGATGGATTTTAGAATTAGATAGGGGAGAGGGAATTCCCTGGAAAGGAAATTACAGTAGTTGGCTGGATCAGAAAACGAAGCGTCTCGCCCAGGAGAGTAAACAGGCGTCTAAACGCCAAAAGACTTTGGAAAGAGAATTGGAATGGGTAAGACAAGGTGCAAAAGGAAGGCAGGTTAAGCAAAAAGCCCGTTTAAAAAATTACGATAAATTATTGAGTCAGGATCAGAAGCAACTGGACGAGAAATTAGAAATTTACATACCCAATGGGCCTCGACTAGGAACGAATGTAATTGAGGCCATTGGCGTGAGCAAGGGCTACGAGGATAAACTTCTTTACGACGACCTGAATTTTAAATTACCTCAGGCGGGTATCGTTGGTATTATTGGTCCTAATGGAGCTGGGAAAACCACCATCTTCAGAATGATAATGCAAGAGGAAGAACCAGATAAAGGAACATTTGTCGTTGGGGAAACAGCTAAGATTGCCTATGTAGATCAAAATCATAGCAATATGAAGATGGACAAGACAATTTGGGAAAACTTTAGTGATGGTCAGGAGTTGGTTATGATGGGAGGGCGACAAGTTAATTCTCGTGCGTATCTCAGCCGATTTAATTTTTCCGGGAGTGAACAAAACAAAAAACTAAGTATGTTGTCTGGGGGTGAGAGAAATAGACTTCATTTAGCAATGACACTTAAAGAAGAAGGAAATGTTTTATTGCTGGATGAACCTACGAATGACTTAGATGTGAATACCCTGAGAGCTTTAGAAGAAGGTTTGGAAAATTTCGCTGGATGCGCCGTTGTTATTTCACACGACAGGTGGTTTTTAGATAGAATATGCACGCATATTCTTGCCTTTGAAGGCGATTCGCAGGTTTATTTCTTCGAAGGTTCCTTCTCTGATTATGAGGAAAACAAAAAGAAACGATTGGGAGGTGACCTTCTTCCTAAAAGAATTAAATACAAAAAGCTTATCCGTTAGTTTAGAAAATACCTCACGATAATTGGCCTCCTAATAGTTGTTTTTGGGATACCAGTCTAATTGTACTACTTCTATATTTGGATTTCCTTTTTCTATTAATGAAGAAAACAAGGTTACATCACTGACATCTGGTCTCCCTCTGTAGTGATAAGGATATACTTTTTTTGGTTTAAACTCAAGTACCGCATTCGCAGCACTCTCTACGGTCATAGTATAAGGAAGGTTCATACAGACAAACGCTCGGTCAATATTTTTCAGAGAACGCATCTCAGGAATATCTTCTGTATCTCCCGAAAAATAGAGTCTCTCTCCACCTAGGTTAAGGACATACCCGTTTCCTCTCCCTTTTACATGAAAACTTTTTGCTTCTGCTCTTAGGTTATACATTGGAATTGCCTCTACAACAATGCCAAATCGTTCCTTTTTTTCGCCATTTTGGAGTACATCAATCAGCGGATCAAAGGAGCTTGGAATTTTATCGGCTACGGCCTGTGGACAGATGATTTTGGCTTTAGATATGTTTAGAGCCTCTAAGGTTTCTACGTTCAGGTGGTCTCCATGTATATCAGTTATCAAAATTAAATCCGGATCGTTGTGGCCTGTAAAGGCTTCTGCACCTCCAACGGGATCCAAATAAATGGTTAGATCGTTATATTCAATGACTGCTGTTGCGTGTTCTATTGGTGTAATAATGATTTTCTCATTTACATCTTTTATAAGCGACACTTGCCTGCTGTCTTCTATGGGAGGGGCCAAGATCTCAGAAGTTTTTTTTTCGGATGACTTATTATCTGTTTTAAAGGCCGTCGCTAAAAGAGTTATGAACGCCAGAAAGAGTATCTTTTTCATAGGATAAAGTTTTCCTATTAAAGGTACATCTATTTCTCATTTCAGGCAAAGAACCATTTTAATATCACTTCGTAGATAAGGGGAGCTTGCCTCCAGCGAGACTTCCCTAAAGCCCTTTTTCTTATATATATGAATAGCGGCGGCTAACTTGGTATGTGAGTATAAAAATAGTTCTTTATAGCCCATTTTTTTGCAGTACAAAATAGCATGATCTAGTAGTTGTTGTCCAATATTTTTCCCTTGATACCGAGGGTCTACAGCCATTTTTCCCAATTCGATGGTGCCGTTGGAGTTTTTAATAATTGCAAAACAACCTACAACGGTTTGGTCGATAAGCCCAAAAAATATTGCACCACCATTATCAATTATCTCCTTTTCTGCATTTTCTAAAAGGAGTTTGTCTTTTGCTTCCACATAGAAATACTCTTCTAACCAGAGAATATTTAAATCTCTAAAATGATTTGATAAGGAAGGTTCGAAAGGGATAATGGTGAGCACTAGTAGTCGTTTATAGGTTGTTTATGGTTTTAAATTCCATGGATCCAAGTTACTTAAATGAATTTTTTTAACATAAAAAATCTAAAATCGAAATTTGACCGTATATAGTCTAAACAAACAAAAGCTTTTTAAAAGTTAACTAATAATTACATTATGACTGAGACAAAAAACAATAACAATGGTTTAAAGGTAATAGCTGGACTTTTAGGCGTGGTACTTTTAGCTACTATTATCTACACGTATAGTCTTTATCAGGATAAAAAGAAGACTACTCTTGCACTGACTGAAGAAAGAGACAATGTTGTTGAAGACCTAAACAGTTTAAAGTCAGAATACGACAAAGCTATTTTAGAGAGTAATGCTACGAATGAAGAGTTGGTAGAAGCACGAGATAGAATCGCAAAATACATCGATTCTGTAAAGACTATGAAATCGGATATAGCTTCTTTATCGCGTTACAGAAGACAAGTAAATGTATTAAAGCAAGAAAGAGAGCAATTATTACGTCAGGTAGATTCCTTGACAAAGTCGAACACTCTTATTGCTATGCAACGAGACAGTACCTTTGTAGAATTAGAAAAGCAAACGGTATTTAGTGATTCTTTAGTAGTTCAAAACACCCAATTAGCAGATGCTGTGGAAAGAGGATCTGCATTAAACCTATCTTCATTTACTGTAGATGCAGTAAAGGAAAGAAAAAATGGGAAGCTTGTTTCTACCTCTAGAGCAAAGAGTACGGACAAATTTAAGATTTGCTTTACGGTTGCCGATAATGTAATTGCTGAGGCAGGAGATAGAGAATTTTTAATTGAAGTACTAGATCCACAAGGCAATATTCTCGGAGGAGGAGCCACAAAATCTACAGAAGAAGGTGCTTCTGTATCCTACAGTAAAGGAACTGATTTTTACTATGAAAATAACAACTTAGATGTATGTGACTTTATAAACAAGCCGGCAGGTGATTTCCAGAAAGGGAACTACATGGTAAATGTTTATGACGATAAGCTTAAGTTACTCGGAACTTCTAAGTTCACCTTAAAATAATAAACACTAGCAATTAACTAAAATAGGGACCGTTTTTAATGGTCCCTATTTTTTTGTCTGAATGGTATCTTACTACTTTAGGCTACCTACCATATCTTCTGGCTTAACCCAAGAATCGTAGTCCTCTGCTGTGACGTAACCAAGATTAATGGCCTCCTCTCTTAAAGTAGTACCGTTTTTATGAGCAGTATTCGCTATCTCAGCGGCTTTGTAATACCCAATTTTTGTGTTTAATGCAGTGACAAGCATTAGGGAATTATTTAAAAGTTGCTTTATAACCTCCGTATTTGGCTCTATCCCAGAGGCGCAATTCTTATCAAAACTCAAGGCAGCATCTCCCAATAATTCTGCAGATTGTAAAAGGTTAGAAGCCATAACAGGTTTAAAAACATTTAGTTCGTAATGTCCTTGGGTGCCTCCTATAGTTACGGCAACATCATTCCCCATTACCTGAGCACAAACCATAGTAAGCGCTTCGCATTGTGTCGGATTAACTTTGCCTGGCATAATAGAACTGCCAGGTTCGTTTGCAGGAATAATTAGTTCTCCAATTCCAGATCTGGGTCCCGATGCCATCATTCGAACATCATTGGCAATTTTATTTAAAGAAACTGCTAACTGCTTTAAGGCGCCGTGTGTTTCTACTAATGCATCATGTGATGCGAGGGCCTCAAATTTGTTTGGAGCTGTTTTAAATGGAAGATTCGTAAATTTAGCTATATACTTAGCCACCAATACATCGTAGCCTTTGGGAGTATTCAGCCCTGTTCCCACAGCAGTACCGCCCAAGGCCAGTTCGCTCAAGTGTTCTAACGTATTTCGTAATGCCTTTAACCCATGATCTAATTGGGCGACGTAACCGGAAAATTCCTGACCTAATGTTAATGGGGTAGCATCCATCAGATGGGTTCTTCCTATTTTGACCACATCCTTATATACTTCTGATTTTTCTTTTAAAGTGTCTCTTAATCGTTCTATTCCAGGAATAGTAACCTCCACTACTTTTTTATAGATAGCAATGTGCATCCCTGTTGGAAAGGTATCGTTAGACGATTGCGATTTATTCACATCATCGTTAGGCTGGATAGCCTTTTCTCCTTCTCCGATAGTCCTCCCACTTAATTCATGTGCCCTGTTAGCAATTACCTCATTAACATTCATATTGCTTTGTGTACCAGAGCCTGTCTGCCATATTACCAAAGGAAATTGATCGTCGTGTTTCCCTTCTAATATTTCATCACACACTTTTGCTATCAAATCTCTTTTATTCTCTGTAAGAACCCCTAGTTCACAATTGGTATAAGCAGCGGCCTTTTTTAAATAGGCAAAGCCATAAACAATATCTAATGGCATGGAGGCGGCTGGGCCAATTTTAAAATTGTTTCTAGACCTTTCGGTTTGTGCACCCCAGTATTTATCTGAAGGAACCTGTACTTCCCCCATCGTATCTTTTTCAATTCTAAAGCTCATATCGGTTAAATTTTGTACAAACAAAGGTAATATATGAAAGCCTTTTTTGGGATATCTGATAAAAATTAATTGGCGGTATTATTTTTTTTTAAAATGGTTTGTTTTAATACCCTAAATCAAAGTATCTTTGTGCAACTAAGAGAAAAATTATGTTCGAATTTGACCAATATCTAGGTTTTTTAGCATTCTTAACAATCGTTTCCATCGGCTTTTGGTTAATGATTTTTTTACTGGTCTTCGTTGT
>CAZWPZ010000131.1:0-3102 GCA_964636005.1 uncultured Eudoraea sp. | reverse complement strand
CTATGGCGTTAGATCCTAACGAAAAACCTAGTCAACCTGTAATTAAGTTTGAATCAATGCTTAAGACAGATGATGTCTACTTTTTTGACGCGGAGGATTTTCAAGATATTATTCATTACTACCTAAATAATGGCAAAATTTCCTTAGCAAAAAAAGCCATTACTATTGGTCTGAGACAACACCCGGATGTGTTAGACCTAAAGCTCCTGGATATAGAAGTTCTGGTTTTTGAAAATCAATTGGATGTGGCAGAAAAGCTCTTGGATGATCTTCAAATAATGGATAGTACGAATGAAGAAATATATATCCAAAGAGCGAATATTTATTCCAAAAAAGACAACCATGAGGCCGCGGTAAATATGTTACAAAAAGCCTTATCGCTAACGGAAGACAATCTGGATATTTACTCTTTGTTGGGTATGGAATACTTGTTTATGGATAATTTCGAAAAAGCTAAGGAGAATTTTATCCGTTGTATTTCTTTTGATGAACAGGATTATTCTTCTCTTTACAACGTAGTCTACTGTTTTGAGTTTCTGGAAGATCATGAAGGAGCGATTTCTTTCTTAAACGACTTCTTAGAGCGAAACCCGTATTCACAGGTAGCTTGGCATCAATTGGGAAAACAATACGTCAGTTTAGAAATGTTAGATGAAGCCTTGGCAGCATTTGATTTTGCCATAATTGCCGACGATTCCTTTATAGGGGCATATTTTGAAAAAGGCAAAGTGTTGGAGAAGATGGGTAAGCACAACGAGGCTATTGAAAACTACGAAACTACTATCAAAATTGAAGACCCTACCTCCCATGCCTACTTGCGTATTGGTAAATGTCATGAAAAATTAAATAACGATGATCTCGCAAAGTTTTATTTCTATCAGACAGTGCATGAAGATCCATTATTAGACAAAGGCTGGCTGGCTATTACGGAATTTTACTATCGGAAAAACGATTTCGAAAAAGCACTATTTTATGTAAACAAGGCAATTAACATCGATGGTGAGAATGCATTATACTGGAAAAAATGCGCTAAAATCCACCTTGCCTTAAAGAACTATGACGAAGCGGATTTTTCCTTTAAACAAGCAGTAGATCTCGGCAATTACGAATTAGATACCTGGCTACAATGGGCACAAGTCGTTGTTCGAAACAAGGATATTCCTTCGGCAATTCAGATCTTATCACAAGGCCTTGAGTTCTATCCTGAAGAGGCAGAAATTGAATACCAACTTACTGGACTTTACTTAACCTTAAGTGATTCGGAACAAGCGCGAAACAGCCTAACAAATGCACTTCAGCTAAATTTGGAAAAACTGAGTTGTTTCGAAAAAGCATATCCGGAATTTTATCAGTCTATATGGGCCCAAAACATAATTGCAGATATTAAAAAGGCTTCTAAATAAAAGAACTATTTTTGTTTTTTTCTTTTCAAAATGAAGCAACGCAATTTAGTTAATTACCTACTTATTACTCTAAAAGGAATGGCAATGGGTGCTGCCGATGTGGTACCCGGGGTATCAGGAGGTACTATTGCGTTTATTTCAGGTATATACGTAGAATTAATAAATTCTATAAACGCCATAAACTTTTCTCTTTTTAGTATTTGGAAAAAAGATGGTTTTAAAACGGTTTGGAAAACTGTCAACGGAAACTTTCTTTTCGCTTTATTTCTGGGGATAGCCATAAGTATCTTCTCTTTGGCAAAAGTTCTAAGCTGGCTTTTGACTAACGAGCCCATACTATTATGGGCCTTCTTTTTCGGCTTGGTTTTGGCGAGTGTAATTTTTGTTGCCAAAGCCATAAATAAATGGACGATTTTAACCTTTATGGCATTTGGAATTGGTGCAATATTGGCCTTTTATATTACAACCCTTCCTGTTTCCGATAGTTCCTCCAGCCTTGCCTTCCTTTTCCTCTCTGGTGCACTTGCTGTTTGTGCCATGATTCTACCAGGTATTTCCGGAGCATTTATTTTGGTACTTCTCGGCAGCTATAAAACGATTCTCGATGCAGTACACGAGAGAAACATACTTATTATTGCTACGGTAGGGATTGGTGCGGTTGTGGGACTCTTAAGTTTTGCAAGACTCCTCAAATGGATGTTTCTTCGTTTTAAAAACACTACCCTCGCCCTGTTAACCGGATTTATTCTTGGTTCTTTAAATAAGATCTGGCCTTGGAAGAAAGTTTTGGAATACAAAAGTTTTGGTGACAAGGTAATTCCTGTTAAGGAAGCCAACATCTATCCCTTGGATTATGAGGGAGATCCTCAAATTCTTTTTGCAATACTTTTAGCAATACTTGGATTTGCTCTCATTTTTATCCTGGAAAATTTGGCTAAAAGAGACGAAAATTAACAGCTATGCAAAGGGAGAGAACCTTCTTAGACAAAGTTTTTCTGGTGATAAAAGGCCTAGGCATGGGGGCTGCAAATAAAGTACCTGGTGTCTCTGGAGGGATTGTTGCCTTTGTAGCTGGTTTTTATGAAGAATTTATTTACTCGCTTCAAAAGATTAATTCAAAAGCCCTAAAACTTCTTATAAATGGAAGGTTTAGGAGCTTCTACCAATATATCAACGGACCCTTTCTTTCCTTATTAATTTTTGGAATGCTAGTTAGTTATTTTAGTGTTTCAAAGCTTCTTGATTATTTTCTAGAAAAGGAAGAATTATTGGTCTGGTCAACCTTTTTCGGAATGATTATTGGCTCTATTTATTATATAGGCAAGGACTTTAAACATTGGAACAGAGTCACTGTTACGGCCGGATTAATTGGCCTGGTCGTTGGCATTTCTTTGAGTTTTTTGAGTCCTGCCAAAGAGAATGACAATCTGTATTTTATTTTTTTATGTGGCATGATAAGTGTCTCTGGGATGACACTTCCGGGACTCTCGGGATCTTTTATACTTATTTTATTAGGAAATTATGTCCTCCTGCTAGTGGATTCCGTCAATGCACTTTACGATACTATTGCAGAATTTCTAGTAGGAGATTTTAGTTTTGTAGATAATGCTGAAAGGGTGAAAACACTAAAAATATTGACCATATTCACGCTGGGGTCCACTGTTGGGTTGGTAACCCTTTCCCATGTTCTAGGCTATGT
>CAZWPZ010000130.1:0-37699 GCA_964636005.1 uncultured Eudoraea sp. | reverse complement strand
CTTAAACCGGAAGGAAAAGGAAAACTAAGCAAGCGAGATGGTGAAAAAGGAGGTTTCCCTGTTTTCCCACTGAACTGGTTAGATTCTATTGGCTACAAAGAAGCTGGATATTTCTCAGAGGCCCTTCTTAACTACCTTTCCTTATTAGGTTGGAATCCGGGAACAGAGCAGGAACTTTTTAGTACAAAGGAACTGATAGAACAGTTTAGCTTAGAACGCGTCCACAAGGCTGGAGCAAGATTTGATCCAGAAAAAACTAAATGGTATAATCATAAGTATTTGCAACTAAAAACGAATAAAGAATTAGCCTCTCTATTGCTTCCAATAATAGAGGTGCACCAGGATCCTACCTTAAATTTTAATATCCCACAAACCTCTTCCTTATCGTATTTGGAAAAAGTTATTTCCCTACTCAAGGACAGAGCCACTTTTGTTAATGACTTTTGGTCTATGGGTTCCTATTTCTTTCAAACCCCTCAGAACTACAATGAAAAAGCTGTTAAAAAGCGTTGGAAGCTGGATACCAATAACATACTAGAGGATATCCATTCTGTTCTTAAAGAGATTGTTGATTTTAGTTCTGCTAACATTGAGGTACTGGTTAAAAAGTTCATAGAAGACAAGGGTTATTCCTTCGGGCAAGTAATGCCTCCTTTACGCTTAGTTATTGTAGGAGATTTAAAAGGGCCACACCTTTTTGATATTATGGAAGTTATAGGAAAAGATGAGTCATTAAAAAGAATTAAAAATGCCTTAGAAATATTGTAACAAAGTTGCTGTTTATTAGACCAATTAATAGGTATCTTTAGGTATAACATAAACTATCGCTTATTATGATAAACTTTTTCACTATTCCATTATTTATTATAGGTTTCTTTATTCTAATTTCTTCCTTTTTCATTGTGAAACAACAAACCGCTGTAGTTATTGAAAGGTTTGGACGTTTTCATAGTATTAGAAACTCTGGATTACAAATGAAAATTCCCCTGGTTGACAGAATTGCCGCCAGACTCGGTCTAAAGATTCAACAGTTAGACGTGATTGTAGAAACTAAAACACTTGATGACGTATTTGTAAAGCTTAAGGTTTCTGTTCAATATGTGGTAATTAAGCAAAAGGTATACGAGGCGTTTTATAAATTAGAATATCCACACGATCAAATTACTTCTTATGTTTTCGACGTAGTCAGAGCGGAAGTACCAAAAATGAAATTGGACGATGTTTTTGTAAAAAAAGATGACATTGCAATAGCCGTAAAATCGGAGTTACAAGATGCTATGCTCGATTATGGCTATGACATAATAAAAACCTTGGTTACAGACATTGATCCGGATGCTCAGGTAAAAGCAGCCATGAACAGAATTAATGCATCAGAAAGAGAGAAAATTGCTGCACAGTTTGAAGGGGATGCTGCCAGAATCTTAATTGTAGAAAAAGCAAAAGCAGAAGCAGAGAGCAAAAGACTTCAAGGCCAGGGAATTGCCGATCAACGCCGAGAAATTGCGAGAGGTTTGGAAGAGTCGGTTGAGGTTCTTAATAAGGTAGGAATCAATTCTCAAGAAGCATCAGCTTTAATTGTAGTTACACAACACTACGACACCTTACAGTCCATAGGTGAAGAAACGAATACAAACCTTATTCTCTTGCCAAATTCTCCTCAGGCTGGTAGCGATATGTTAAATAATATGGTTGCATCTTTTACAGCCAGCAACATGATCGGAGAGTCCATGAAAAAGCAAAACCCGAAGAAATAAGTCCAAAAAGTCAAAATATACCCTTCGGACTTTTAATACCTCTTTTCGTTCAATTCAAGCGCACTTTTGATAGATCAGGGTATAAGACTTCTCCTTTAAGCCAAAAGTCCGTGAGAAAGCTTTAAAACAAGCAAGTAAAATCAGTTTTTCTAATCACGAACAAATATTCGATAAGAAAAACTTATTTGCTGCTTTTTTGCTGAATTTTGGCCCAGGTATCCCGGAGTGTAACTGTTCTGTTAAAAACGAGTTGGTTTTCTCTAGAATCTTTGTCTACACTAAAATATCCCAATCTCTGAAACTGAAACCTATCTTCTGGTTTTGCATCCTTGACACTTGGTTCTATATAACCCATTACTGTTTCCAGAGAATTTGGGTTAACAAAATCTAAGAAACTCTTATCCTTATGACCGTCAGGATTCTCATCCGTAAACAGTCTATCATATAATCTGACTTCCGTTTTTATGGCCTCCTTTATAGAAACCCAGTGCAGCGTACCCTTAACTTTACGCAGACTTTCTTCCGTCCCACTGCCACTTTTGCTTTTTGGATCGTAAGTGCATTGTACTTCAACCACATTTCCATCGGCATCTTTTGTACAACTATTGGCTTTTATTATATAGCCGTTTTTTAAACGTACCTCACCGCTTAACTTAAGTCTAAAAAACTTTCTATTTGCTTCTTCCCTAAAATCCTCTTGTTCAATATATAATTCTCTGGAAAAAGGAATCTCTCTGCTTCCGGCAAAACTATCCTCAGGATTATTTTCGGCTTCTAACCACTCCACATCGTTTTCAGGGTAATTGGTTATGACCAGTTTAAGTGGGTTTAACACAGCCATTATTCTTGGAGCAACCTTGTTGAGGTGCTCTCTGGCATGAAATTCCAATAAGGCCACATCAACTATATTTTCGCGCTTCGCTATTCCAATAGTATCGGCAAAATTTCGAATTGCCTCTGGGGTATATCCTCTTCTTCTAAGTCCAGAAATTGTAGGCATTCTCGGATCATCCCATCCATTTACTATCCCGTTTGTAACCAGTTCTAACAATTTTCTCTTACTTACTACCGTATGGCTCAGATTTCTTCTGGCGAATTCTCTTTGTTTGGGGCGAACGCGATCTGGTACGACAACCTGATCCAAAAACCAATCGTAAAGTTCCCTATGCGGAGCAAACTCTAAAGTACAGAGGGAATGGGAAACCCCTTCTATATAATCGCTTTCGCCATGAGTCCAATCATACATGGGGTAAATACACCAATCGGTATTTGTTCTGTGATGGGCCTTTTTTAATACACGATACATGATTGGATCCCTCATAAGCATATTAGGCGAACTCATGTCAATCTTGGCTCTTAATACATGTTCCCCTTCATCAAATTCACCTTCCTTCATTCCCAGAAAGAGATCGAGATTTTCTTGTACACTTCTACCCCTAAATGGACTAACCTCTCCCACCTGTGTTGGAGTCCCTTTTTGTCTTGCCATTTCCTCTGAAGTCTGACTATCTACATAGGCCTTGCCTTCCTTTATAAGTGCAACAGCCCAATCGTATAAGGTTTGAAAATAATCCGATGCATACCGTTCGGTATCCCAAGTGAATCCCAACCACCGTATGTCTTCTTTGATCGCATCCACATACTCTTGCTCTTCTTTTGTGGGATTCGTATCGTCAAAACGCAAATTAACAGCAGCTTTATACTTAATTCCAAGGCCAAAATTTAAACAAATGGAACTGGCGTGTCCGATATGAAGATACCCATTTGGTTCTGGAGGAAATCTAAACCGAAGGTCGCTCTGTGGAAAGCCAGCTGCTAAGTCTTCCTCTATAATATGTTCAATGAAATTTAGTGATTTCGAAACTTCCGCCATTTATCAAATTTTAAACGACAAATGTAGCAAAAATGCCGTCAAGAGACCCAAAATTTAAAGCTTACCATACAATAAACCTATTTCACAACATATTTAAATGCTGCCACAACAATAAATTCCTATGGCTAATATTAAATGTCATATTTGTTTTTGAATATAAGTCTCAATTTGCAAAAAGCATTAAACATGCGGAAAACTAAATTTTTAACAGTAGCTATCCAGTCTTTGGGTTTTGATAAACCGAACACCCAAAAACTGTAGTCCCCAAAACTACCACTACTTATGAAAACAAAACTATCCTCAAAATTGAAACTTGTTTATTCGTGCCTGTTTTTAATAGGCACAGTTCAAATTCATTCTCAGGTTCTTGACGCCCCAACTGCAGCCCCCAATCAGACACCTCCAGTAGGTAGTTCTGCCTGGGACAAAGCATGTGCCAGTGATTCTTTTAACGATTATTGGGTCAATTTTACATGGAGTCCTCCTCTAGTTAACAGTGATAATGAATTTATTCTCGAATTATCGAATTCATCCGGAAGTTTCTCGAACCCTGTGGAACTAGCAAGAGATGCGACTAAGAATACAAACTTTGACTTCTTCTTTCAATTCACGCTTCCCAACGATATTAGGGGAGAGGGTTACAAAATGAGAGTACGCAGTACAAGTCCAGCAATTACAGGAGCAGAGTCTGTTGCTTTCTCCATGTACTACATAGATGTCAATACCGGGCTAAGTCTACGCCAGCAGGGGAATCCTGATTTTGGTGATGGAACCGCACAGGTATGTAATGGTAATTCCATAACTCTGGAAGTTTACGATTTACCAAACGCAGATACTTATCAGTATAATTGGTATAGAAGTGGTACGCCACTTTCTGAAAAAACCGCCAGCATCTCTGTGACGCAAGCAGGAATGTACAATGTAGAAATAGACTACGGTAGTTGCTCAGGGTCAGGTAATACCCTTTCCAACATTATTGATGTAACCACAGGAACGAGTTTAGGTGTTGCAATAAACCCGCCTGCTAAAACCGCTTTATGTTCCGGTGAATCTCAAATCTTGGAAGCAAATATTGACAATGCCAGTTTAACTTATGCATGGTACAAGGACGGGGTACAACTACCTTCTTCTAACAATTACACCTATAATATCGACGCCTCCATACCTAGTTTTGAAGGTTTATATGAAGTTGAAATTTTTGGCCCTGGAGCTTGCGTTGAAAGATCTGCCCCAATAGAGATAACAAATGCTGGTAGCTTTTCAGTGACCAGAATTAATGAGCAAGATATTGTAGTATTACCCGGTCAAACAGAAACACTTAGCGCTTCTACGGATGCTTCTAGTCCAAACTTTCAATGGTACAAAGATGGTTCACCCATATCAGGGGCAAACACCAATTCCCTGACTATAAATGACTCTGAAACTGGAGATTACTTTGTTCGTGTTTCCTTATCCGGCGGCGCTTGTACATCTACCTCCATAGATTCTGAGACAACAACGGTAGTTTCTCCAGACTCCTTTGAAATTCTAATAGATTATGCTACTTCTTACACAAGCTGTGTAAACAATTCCATAGTTCTGGAGGTTAGTAGAATAAATGCTCTGGACAATTCTGGAAATAGAATAGATGTTACTTCCTCAATAATAGATGATATATCCTATACCTGGTCTTTAGATGGAAGCCCTGTAAGTGGGAGTACTGCCTCAAACATAAGCTTAACGGATATTTCAGAGAACGGAACATATACCCTGTCAGGCGAATTGTCTTCTTACTCTATGAATTCAAATCAACTTGAGGTACAACTTCTGATAAATGAATCGCTTGAAATATCCAGTACCAGTCTCGTGAGTTGTGGTGAAGCAGAACCAATAACAATTACTACTTCCACTTCTCTGGCCGGTGAAAGCTTTAACTGGACAAGAGATGGCGTTTCTTTTGACAGCTCATCCGAAACTTTAAGCGTTACCACACCAGGAACATACCAATTGGTACTTGATCGAAACGGATGTCCTCTATTATCTAACGAAGTGGTAATAGGAACCTTAGATCCGTCGTTGATCACCTTAGATCCTAATGCAAACCCTGTTGTTTTTCCTGAAGGTACCACTAGAACTATATCAGCCAATGGCGGGGATAGCTATAGATGGTTTAATGCCGAAAACACAGAACTTGGAACATCTTCCTCCATATCAATAACAGAAGATGGCACCTACTTTCTAATAGCAACTATAGGGAACTGTGAAGTAACTAGATCTTTTGATGTAGAATATTTAGACACCTTTAAAATACCTAATGTAATTACCGTGAATGGCGATGGGATAAATGACCAGTGGATCATTCCAAACTCCTATTCCAATAAATCGGACATCAACATCATAATATACAACAGTTCGGGTCAGGAAATTCTAAATGAATTTAATTATAGAAACAATTGGCCTGAGTCTTCCATGGCTTTTCCAAAACAAAACATGGTATTCTATTATAAAATAAAAGATGCCAGCACTGTTTTAAAGCAGGGGACCATAACTATTATTCGTTAAACCAAAATGAAGTCAAAACTAATATTCCTTTTCTTCTTTGTGTTGGCACTTACAAAAATAAGTAGTCAGGAGGATAACCCTTTTATTACTTATGACGTGCCCTCGCAAAACCTTTTGAAATTTAATAGGTTTTTAATTAACCCTACTTTTTCAACGGTTAGAGAAGATCTTTCCTATGTTAATTTACTACACAGAAACCAATCGGTATCGTTTGATGACAACAATCAATTATACTTCTTGAGTTATAGTGGTAGAGTAAATGACCGGTCGGGTCTGGGGCTAAGTGTTTATACACAAAGAGAAGGGGTTGTTAGTAATTACGGTATTCTTGCCAACTATGCCTATGGCGTAAAACTAAGCGACAAAAGTAATTTTACCTTTGGTGCCAATGTGTCTTATTACAGCAGTGGATTTGACGAAAGCAGAGCAAACCCAATTGAACTAGACCCTCTTTTAGATGGCTTCCAGGATAGCTCACTTCTTTCCTTCCAACCTGGATTTAATATTTCTTATGGCCCTTTCGACTTTGGAATGTTTGCAGAAAATCTATTCGACTATAACCTAAAAACCAGCGAATCTGTTACCGATTTCAAAGACAAAACATTTTCAGGTCATTTACAATATACCTATCAGTTGGAAAACGCCTCAGGAGTATTAGAGCATTCTAGGGTTATGCCCATTGCCCGAGTACGAAAACCTGGTCAAGAAGACATAGCGCTTGGGGGAAACATCATTTTTGACTTACCTAAACTCGGGTGGATTCAAGCGGGATATGATAGCTTCTATGGTGCAGCTGCAGGGGTAGGGTTCAATTTAGGTAAAAGGCTTTCTCTGGGGTATACCATGGAAAAAGGTCTGTCTAACAACATCGATAACTTTGGGGTAACCCATGAAATTTCCTTTGCATATTCCTTCACTCCAAACCTAACAGAGGACAGAGTAATGCTAGAAGATGATACTGAAAATGAAGTAGCTGCTGTTGAAAATGAAGAGGAAGTTGCTGCGGAACAAACATTTGATTCGAAAGATGAGGAAATAAAAGAACTTAAAAGGCGCCTTGCTGAAAACGACGCCATTCTAGCGGAAATGATTTTTAGGCAGGATTCCATTGAATCCAATAAAGAAAAAGAACTAGAAAGGCGCTTTGAAATGGTAATGCGTATGGTCAGAGCCGAAACTGCCGGTGAAAGACCCGATATTGAAAGCAAGGCAGAGCAATTATACCTCATTAATAATGACAAGACAGCTCTTGTTGAAAATACCAAAAAACCAAGAACCGTCGAGCCTTCAAACAATCCAAGGAATCCTATAACTCCAACAATAGAAACGAAAGACCTCAAAGAACCGGCTACAACTGCAACTGTAACCGAGAAAACGTATATAGATCCTTTTCTACAGGAGGCTAAGAAGAACAAAATAAAAGGTCAAAAATTCAGAGACCTAGAAGGGGTAGAAAATGGCTATTATATAGTTGCCAATGTTTACAAAGGGAAACACTATCTCAATAAATTTATAGACAAGCTTAATGAATCTGGCTTAGATGCAGACTATATCGACAACCAAAAAAACGGTCTCAAATATGTTTACCTAAAAAGGTATGATACCTGGAAGGAAGCGCTTGCTGCCCATAAGTCCGGGCTAAATGGTGCCTATAATGACGAAATCTGGGTCATGAATGTCGATAACCGCTATACTAATGAGGCCTATGTTGAAAACAGTAACAAAGTTCATGAAAAGTCTTCAAAATATGACTCTAATGTACTCCAAAAGAATGTAGTCGTTCAGGACAAAACCGCCTCTAACCAAGGCGAAGCCCGAACTATTAAGGGAGGCCCTTCTGGCTATTATATCATTGCCAATGTCTTTGCCAGTGAAAAAAATGCCAATCGGTTTGTTAGACTATTAAACTCCCAAGGCTTAAACGCCAGCTACTTTATCAATCCAGAAAATAACTACCGGTATGTTTACTTAAAGCGCCATGAGTCATGGACGAACGCTTTAGTGTCCTACTATTCCAAACTAAATAACGCATATGACGACAAAATGTGGATTATGCGCGTTACACCAAACTTAATAACCTAATGAACCATAAGAACACTCAAAAAGTCTTCCTCAAGTCTTTTTTCCTTTTTCTTTTCTTAGGGTGGCATTTTTTTGCCTTTTCCCAGGAAGCGGTGCCTTTTACTCCTCGACTAACAGGTGGTAATATTGAAATCCGTGGAGATATTATTTTTGTAGGAAACAATATTCTTAACAGGGCAAGTCAATCTAACCCTTCTCAAGCCAATACTCCCTATAACGGAACCGATAACAATAACTCCCTATGGATGGAGTATATTGATATTGACGGAGACCCTTCCACATTTAGTTCGAGTAGTGCTGAGCTTACTCTAAATGATCCATCGTGCTCTCAGGTACGATATGCTGGGTTGTACTGGGCAGCAACATATCCAAATGAACGAAGTACTAACGGAAGTCAGCAATTTAGTGGAACCCCAAGAATTGAAGATTGGAACAATATAAAATTTAGAATCCCCGGAGGCACCTATGTTGATCTTACCGCCGATGTAAATCCAGATCCGGTCGGAGAAGAAGACGATATTATTTTCGATGGATATGACTATACGAATATCAATAATTCCTTTAAAGACTCTCCCTATATATGCTATAAAAACGTTACCGATTTAGTCAGGACAAATGGGGATCCTTCAGGTGAATACATGGTTGCCAATGTAAGAGCAACAAAAGGAAGGCGAAGTGGATCTAGTTCCGCAGGTTGGGTGTTAGTTATTATTTATGAAAACCCAACGGAAACAGGAAAATTTATATCCACTTTCGACGGGTATGCCGGATTATCTGGTTCAGTAGGATCGGTTGATGTGGCTGTTAGTGGGTTTAGAACCTTGCCTCCACCTTTTCCAGTTCGCGCCAGAATTGGAGTAGGGGCCCTAGAAGGAGATAGACGTATTACCAATGATCGATTTAGTGTTAGATCGGATTTGTCAAGTGGTGGATTTGTTGAAATGTCCAATGGACTAAACCCTAATAACAACTTCTTTAACTCCACTATTACGACCAATGGGGCCGAGGTACCTACCCGTACTCCCTTTGGTACCAACACCCTAGGTACTGATTTAGACCTGTTTAACTTAAATAACCCCCTTAATTCTGTGCTTCCGAACGATGAATCTGGAGCTACATTACGATTTACTTCTACAGGAGATGGGTATGGAGCGTTTCTTGCAACCTTCTCTGTTGAAATAATTGAACCGGATATCATCCTGGAAAAGAAAGTGGAAGACATTGCCGGCAATGATATCACAGGGCAGGGTGTTAATCTTGGTCAAACCTTAGAATATGTGTTGTCTTTTAGAAACCTGGGTAACGATGATGCAGATAGTTATTCCATTAGAGATGTACTCCCTGTAAATGTAACATTAGACGAAACTAACATAACGCTTCCCCCAGGTGTAACATACACTTTCGATCCTGGTACGCGTGCCGTAACTTTTAATATTCCTAACAACCTTGTAGAGATAGGAGATCCCGTCTATTCCATACGGATGAGGGTGCGCGTTGCAGAAAACTGTTTTGATTTTGTAGATGCCTGTACGGATCTTATCGAAAACATTGCTTATTCTACATATAACGGTGTTCTTAATAGCGCCATTATTACAGACGATCCCAGTGTTTCAGATTTTGACAATTGTGGCTTTGTAACCCCTGGTGCTACAAACTTTTTATTAGACGACCTAACCGATTGCAACTTTACCAGAACAGTCCAGTTATGCGGCGACAACGTAGTCCTAGATGCTGGTGATAATTTTGATAGCTATATATGGGTACGCGATGATAATGGAAATAACCAAATAGACCCAACAGACACCGTATTAAATGATGGGGACCCTGATAATGATCCGAGCACTCAAATTGTAAATGATATTGGTGTATATATTGTAGATAAGATTGTCGCCGATCCTTGTAAAGGATTTAAGGAAATTATTGAAGTCGAAAGATTTGGTACCACACAGGTAAACCCAATAGCCACCTTAATTAATGACACCACAAATAGTGTTGAAGGGGAGGTTGCCGTATGTCCTAATGATGGTGAAATACTCCCTAAAATCTTTTTATGTGGCTTGAATGACACGGAACTAATTCAAATAAATATTCCTGATGCAGACAGCATAGAATGGGAACGCTTAGATGAGACAAGTTGTGGAACTTCCTTGGACGACTGTGCAAATAAAGATTCTTCTTGTGGATGGAACAATGTTGGCGCTGGCAATAACTTTTTAGCGAGTGACGCTGGTGAATACAGACTAATCATAAATTACCAGAACGGTTGCTTTACCCGTTTCTATTTCAATATATTCAAAAACCCATTAGACCCTCAGTTTAATGTAACGGATTTAATTTGTTTATCTCCCGGAAATATTACGGTAACCAACATGCCTGCGAACTATGAGTTTCAGCTATTAGATGCCACAACAGACGCCATACTAGTGCCGTACAGCGCCAACAATGGCCCTAGTTTTACTATTACAAATAATGGAGCTTATTCTGTTGAAATGCGTCAGCAAGGTGTTGTAGATGGCTGTATCTTCAGACTAGAGGACATTGGTGTCAGAACAAGGGATTTTCAACTGGACATTACTACCAAGGATACCGATTGTAACGGTTTGGGAGAAATCTCTATTTCCGCGTTAGACGTAGAGCCACAATACTATTATGAAATATCGCAAGGAGGCACAACGGTAGATACTTTCGGGCCTTCAACAGACAACAACTACACATTTGTCAACCTAAATGACGGCGTGTACGATGTGCTGGTAACCACGGATGATGGGTGTTCTTTAACAGAACAAGTCACTATTCAGAATCTTACGGATCTAGAACTCGAGGCAAGAGTATCGCAACATATAAGCTGTAGAGAAGGTAATATTCTCATGGATTCTAGTGGAGGTAAAACGCCTCATGTATATGCGATTTGGTCATATGTAGATGAACTTGGCACAACGGTACTATCCTACCCATCTCCTAACGACATCCCTCCATCTGAATTTCAAACCAGTCAAATTTTTGACATACTGAATCCTGGTGATTACACTTTTATAGTAGTTGACCGAAATAATTGTTTCTCAATATCAAACCCGGTAACGATTGAGTTGGTTCCTTCTATTGAATATGATCCAACAACTGTTATTGATGAACAGTGTTTCGGTGCTTCAGATGGAACCATTTCATTCAATATTACAAATAGAAATGGATATCAATTAACTTTTTTTCTAATTGACGCTTCGGGTACAGAAATTGCTTCTAACACCTCTGGCAGTTTTACGGGTCTTTCTCAAGGCGATTATACTGTAAGGTTAAATCAGAGAAAAGGAAGTGCATCCTGTGATTTCTTCGAAAACTATACTGTATCTGGTCCGGTCAATGGAATAACTGGAACTGCCGCATTATTGCAGGATTATACTTGTGCTCAAGAAGCAATTATTGAAGTTCAAGGAGTTACTGGCGGAACAGGTCCTTACGAATACAGTATTGATGGGATTAATTTTGTTAGTGGTATTGGCTCCGAAACTTTTTCCAACTTAACTGATGGTACCTATTCTATTAATGTGAGAGATGCGAATGGATGTGTCTTTCTTACGAACGCCATTACAATAGACCCACTTAATCCGCCTACAGACCTAACATTTAACGCTACCTCGCCTAACTGCCCAACACTTACGACCGATGTAGTTGCTTCTGCAGTTGGCGGGAACGCGCCTTTCCTATTCGAAATAATTGCTCCCGCCTCTATCCCGTCAACATCCGTAACAGGAAATGATGGTACTTTCGTGGGACTTAATCCAGACACATATACCTTTCGAGTGACTGACGACAAGGGATGTTCTTATGAGGAGAATTTTACCATAAATCCGGTTACCCCAATAAATGTTTCGGGACAGCTAACAAGCAATGTAAGTTGTTTTGGCGGTTCTGATGGATCTATTTCCTATAATATTAACGGTTTTAATACAACCTACGACTATTCAGTAGCAGGACCAATTAATTTTAACGGTACGAACGAGTCGAATACTACGCTTCCCTTTACCAATTTATCTGCAGGTTCTTATGAACTTACCGTGACAGACAATGAAACGAACTGTGTGGCCGTGACAACCGTTGTGGTTGACGAGCCTGTAGCTCCGTTGACCTTGTCCGTAACAGAAGTACAGCCTACCTGTACCTCTGATGGAAGTGTTTCTATGAGTGCATCAGACGGATGGGGAAGTTATACCTATGAGATAACCTACCCCGATTTAACCACCACCGATTCTAATAGTACAGGTAGTTTTACATCTTTAAATCAGGCTGGAATATATAACGTTTCCGTAACAGACGCCAATGGCTGTATTGTAACATCCACTTTTACACTAAATGCGGCTATTGCTCCTGTACTAGTGATTACTCCCAACGACCTTTGCTATGATTCTGCTATTGGTCTTACACTTACGGCTTCTGTAAGTTCAGGAGGTGACGGAAATTTTCAATACAGAATTAATGGAGGTGCCTATGACACCAACGATACCTTTGGTGGTTTAAGCCCGGGCACTCACGTCATTGATGTTATTGATGGCAATAACTGTGTGGACACAAGTTCAATCACCATCAATCCCGAACTAACTGTTACGGCAAGTGCTCCAAATATAAGCTCTTGTGGTACCGATACTTCTGTAACCATAACAGCTGCTGGTGGTGATGGAAACTATGTTTATGCAGTAGTAGCCGACGGTACCAGTCCGAACCCGGGAGATTTCGGTGCTTCGAATACAATAACTGTGACTGGTTCCGGGGATTATGATGTATATGTCCGAGACAATAATGGAATTGCAGCCTTCTGTGAGGATTCTTTTGACATAACTCTTTCTCAAGATGCGCCCTTAACTTTAGCTATAACCAATACTCCAATTTTATGTAGTGGGTCCGCAGAAGCAAATCTTACAATTACACCATCTGGAGGTAATGCTCCATTTGAATATAGCATAAACAACGGTGCGACTTATCAAGCCTCTGCTGATTTTGCTAACCTCGCAGCTGGCAGTTATACCATAAGAGTACGAGATGCTAACAACTGTGAAGTTTCTCAGATTTACACTATAACAGAACCACTTGCCCTATCTGCATCAGCAGCCGTTACGGAACTAGTAGAATGTAACCCATCTATTGGAGCAGAGGTAAGAATTACAAACGCTCAAGGGGGTAGTGGCACCTACGAATACAGTTTTGATGGAGGAGGATCCTTTACGGCTTCGCCTATAGAATACTTATTGCCAGGCACGCACACTTTACTTATTCGAGATACGAATAACTGTACATTTCCGATGACGGTCACTGTAGATCCAGAGCCGACACCACCCAATGTATCTACATCCATCGCATATGAATGTGACGGAGAAGGAACCATTACAATTACCCCTGATAATCCAGGGTTCGATTATACGTATTATATTGATGGTGTTCCTAATACTCCAGCAAATTCCCCAGTGTTTTCTAATGTTGCCGTAGGCAATCACACCATAACAGCAGACTATATAACGAATACACCACCAACAGCAAGCAGTCTCCTCCTAGAGGACTTTGGGACTGGTCCAAACATTAGTATAACTGAAGTAGACCCAGCCTACTGTTATGAGCCACAAGATGGTTCAGTAAATTCATGTGGTTGGTCTATTAACGATAGGATTCAGGATGGTGAATACTCTGTTACGCAACAGATTGTTAGACCATATGGGTCATGGAGAAGCCCAAATGACCATTCAGCACTCGCAAATGGAAGATTTCTGGCAATGAATGTAGGTGGTGCAGTAGGACCAAATGGAATAATTTACGCCAAAAGAAATATCGAGGTGCTACCAAATAGGGACATAACCATTTCACTATGGGCCTTTAATCTTTTACGCTCAGGCACCGGTGGTGCAGACCCGGACATCAATATACAACTAGTTGATGGTGGAGGAACCGTTATCGCAAGCACGACTACTGGTAATATTCCAAAAAACAACGATGCGGATGATTGGCAGAATTATACAGTTACCTTAAATCCTGGAGGTAATAACAACCTGGATATTGTAATAAGGACTAATTCTGCGGTTACCGGAGGTAATGATATAGCAATAGACGATATCGAAGCGTTTCAAGTACCAGAAGTATGTCCGGCTACCGTTAGTGTCGATGTTATTGTTGAAGATGGCAATGCCTTCGAAGCAACTATTAATTCTTTTGTAAATATTAGTTGTAATGGCCTTTCTGATGGGGAAATAACATTTGAGGTTGAAAATTTTGATCTTGTAAATGGATTTGAATATTCAGTAAACGGTGGAGCATTTTCGGCTCCTCAAACTGCCTCTCCAATTCAAATTACTGGATTGAGCGCAGGTCTAAACACAATCGAGGTTAGAGATGTTCTAGACCCAAGCTGTACTATTACTCTATCGGAAACCCTTCTGGAACCCACTCCTTTAGACGCTTCTGCGACAATTACAGAAGAAGCCACCTGTACCAATGCTGGGGCTACAATCACTGCTACAGCAACAGGCGGAACACCGTCTTATCAATATCAATTAGAAGATACCTTAGGAGGAATAATAGTAGCCTATTCTACAAATTCTGTTTTTACGGGTCTGGCTACGGGAGATTACCTTGTAAGAGTCTTAGATACCAATGGTTGTGAGGACCCTATTAATACTCCAATAAGTGTAGTAGCGCCACAAACCATAGTGTTTACATCCACGCCTACCGCCTGTTATTCTGGCAATAATGATGCCCAGATACAAGTAGATGTTACGGCAGGCAATGGAACTTATCAGTTTAGCATTAATTCAGGACCATGGCTCTCTCCAACACCAAGCACTTCTACAACCTATACATTTACTGGTTTATCTGCAGGTAATTATACCATAGACGTAAAAGATCAATTTGGGTGTCTTGGCCCACAAGAATCCATTACCATAGCTCCTGGTCTTACTGCCTCTATTGATGTAGTAAACATTAGTTCTTGTGCCGACGGTACTATCACAGTGAATGCTTCCGGAGGAACAGGCTCCTATGAATATGCATTTGTTCCAACAGGGAATAGTCCAAGTGGTTTGTTTACACCATCCAATACAACTAACATTACGGCTGGAAATGATGGGGATTACGACGTTTATGTAAGAGACAACGCCGCGGTAGCTCCTTATTGTGAAAATATCCAGACCGTTACCGTTGCGCCTGCAGTTCCTTTGGTGTTTACGGCAACACCGACAGATCCAGAATGTCATGACGGAACGGGCAGTATCGATATCACCATAACTAGTGGTGAGGGTCCTTTTACTTATGAAATTATTGATTTAGATAACGGCGGTCTATCTGATGAAACCAATCCAAATATTTTACAAACTACAAGAACTTATTTTAATTTATTAGCTGGTAACTACACTATTAACATAACAGATGCTTCTGGATGTGTTGTATCCAATACACCGATATTACTGAACAATCCAGATGAACTGACCGCAGATATAGTTGGAGTTCTACCCGCTGCATGTGGTAGCCTTGATCCAAATGATTACGGTTTTAGGTTTACAAACTATCCAAACACTCTTGGAACTATTGAATTTAGTGCTGATGGTGGTACAACATGGACCGGAGATAATAGTTCTCCTGGCACGAGCGACGTATTAACAGGTTACTTCTCAGGAACAAGCGTTTTCCCGTCTATGAGAACTGTTGACGGCCTTGGAAATACTATCTGTCAGACAGACTTGCCTCGGTATGTAATCCCATATCCATTGGATGATCTGGATATAACAATATCCACAGTGGTTGTTAACTGTAACGAATTGCAAGTTACTGTTCAAGGAACTCAAGGGGTGCCGAACTATGAATACGCCTTTACGGACGATCCATCGACGTTTAACCCCTTAACGGCAGCTTGGACTGCTCCTGTACCTCTTAGCCACACCTGGACCAATTTGGTTCCTGGTAAAACTTACGTTTTCTATGTTCGCGATGCCAGTGGTTGTATTAGACAGAGTAATGTTAATGTTAATGATATTACTACAAATCCTTTAGAAATTACCGCCACATATGAACCCTCGTGTTTTGGTGCTAATGATGCTGAAATAACCTATACCATCACTGATACAGATGGAAACATAGAGCCTCAAATGCGATGGGAGTTTTACGATGTAGCGACTGGTGCTTTAATTCAAGACAGTTCAGGAAATATCCCGTTCTCACCTACGATTACGGTTAGTGGATTGGCTCCGGCCGAATACTATATCGTTGTCACAGAAGTAGATGCAGGAGGTGTGGACAACTGTATTTCGGGTAGTGAAAACATTATTATTGAAGAATTAGACCCTATTACTGCTAACCTGAGTAAAATCCAGGATATTAGCTGTAATAGCCCGGGAATAATTTCCGTTGACGACATTTTAGGTGGTGGAGGAACCTATACTTTTACAGTTACAGGACCCGCTCCTTTTACTACCATTAGCAATACATCGGATAATCCTATTGAAATTCCTGCTAACTCTCCAGCCGGAAATTACAATGTTACTATTGAAGATCAATATGGATGTAGTACAAACTTGGGAACTATTGGACTTCTGCTGTCTCCAAACCCAACTATTACTTCCATTGATGTTGCTAACTGTAATGTTAGTCCTTCCATTACTATTACAGCTACGAGCACAGCAGCTCAGATCTTATACTCTATTGATGGAGGCTTAAGTTATGAAGACAATGGTGGGGTGTTTACAAATGTGGCTTCAGGAACTTATAATATTGCAATTGTTGATAGCAATGGTTGTATGGACACGGGTACCGTTGACGTTTATCCTGTTCTTGAGGCAGATGTGAGTTTAACTAAGCTTTTGGATTGTACGCTAAGTCCAAATGCTGAACTTACTATAGAAGTACTTGCTGGTTCTTCCGATTACGATTTCGAAATTACGGGCCCTGTAAATGAGCCTAGAACGAGCCTAAGTTCTAATCCATATATCTGGAATCTTGCGTCCCTTCCTGGAACGTATACGATAACTGTATACGACAACAACACCTCCGGTCCTGAATGTAACAGAGTATTTACTGTTGATGTGCCAACAAGTATTGTCCCTGATTTTACAGAATCTCATTTCGATCTAACTTGTAATGGTTCTAATGATGGGTCTATAACCTTAACTCAAATTGATAACGGCATTAACCCATTAACCTTTACTATATCTCCAGTTGCTGGTACGTTTAATGCCGCAACAAATACGTTCGAAAACTTGCCGCCAGACACTTATACCGTTACAGGAATAGGCACAAACAACTGCTCCTTTGATATAGCTGGAATAGTTATAGACGAGCCAGGTGTTGTCACCTTACCTGCTGCGGACGTAGTAGAGTTTGGTTGCGCTACTGGTAATAATATTAACAATGCTAGCATTTCTATTGATGAGACATTGATAACAGGTGGTAGTGGTTCTTATACCGTTTTTGAGTTTATCAATAACCAGGGCACGGCATCTCTTGCTGATGATGTTGTTGTACAAACCGGTGCTAACACAAGCTATACCGAGACAAACCTGCTTGGCGGAAATTATACTATAAATGTTTACGATTCTAATGGTTGTGTCGGATCTGTCAATGCCGCCATAGTAGCTTACGACGAATTGCTCACCGCAACGCCATCCATAACAAACCCTGTCAGTTGTAATCCTGGTCTAGATGGTGAAATAACGATTGCTGTTACATCTACTAACAGTGACCCTTCTAGGTTTGAGTACAGTATAGACAACGGAGTTTCATTTCAAGCCTCCAATATATTCTCTGGCTTGGACGTAGGCACCTATAATTTTATTATTAGACACATAGATACTGGTTGTAGTATTACCACAACAGAAACTCTGGCAGACCCAAATACTTTCACGATTGGAATAAACAATATTCAAGATGTAGTTTGCTTTGGTTCTTCAACAGGCCAGGTTAGTTTTGAACTAATAGACGCCACCTATCCGGGAGGTTTTGACTGGGAAGTATGGAATACAAATGGAACTCCCATTAATTTAGCCGATGACACTTCTGTTTTAAACGGAACAGAAGCCACGAATGGTCCAACCGCTCCAATTAGTCTTCCTGCCGGTAGTTACTATGTTGAGATAAGCCAAACCAACAACCCTTTATGTGTAAACACGGAAGCTTTCATCATAAATGGTCCAACCCAGGTAATTACAGCAAATACTTCTGTTAGTGATATCACCTGCTTAGGAAATGATGGTATTATTGAAATAATTGATGTACAAGGGGGTTGGGGTTCCTATTCTTACTATGTAGGAACTTCAAATCCTAGCGGATTGGGAGACTATACCGCGTCACCAAGGTTCGAAAATCTTAGTGCTGCAACCTACGAGGCATGGGTACTGGATAATAATGGCTGTGAACAACTTGTTCAAAATGGTATCGTTTTGGCAAATCCAACACCTATTACAGCCACCTTACAGATTAATCAAGAAAATTGTACGAACCTGGAGGGTGAAATAGAAGTTGTTGGAACAACTGGTGGACAAAACGCCAATTACACCTATCAACTTATCAAGGATTCTACTCCTTTCGGTACTCCACAGACTTCTGCTGTATTTTCAGGTTTAGGAGCAGGCTCCTATGAGGTTGAAATCACTGACCAATGGGCTTGTACAACTACGATTGGGCCTGAGGTCTTGTACGAGGAAATGAGTTTGGTAAGCAATATTATTAAACCATTAGACTGTACCATAAATCCCGATGGTGAAATAACCATAACAGTAAATGGAGGTTCTGCCAACTTAAACTATGAAGTGACATACCCCGATGGTATTACCACTAGCAACAACAATACTGGCGTATTTGTAGGTTTAAATCAGGTTGGTGTATACAATTTTACTGTGACGGATTTAGAAACAACAAACCCTGTTTGTAGCAGAAGTATAGACACCGAACTTATTGCGCCGGATGCAGTCGTATTTGACCCTCATATTATTGAAGACGTATCTTGTAATGGTCTTAGCGATGGAAGCATTACAATTATACTTGGTCCAGCTGCTCCTGGAGTTAATAATAATCCTATTTATCAATACAATCTATACGATAATATTGGTGCACTAATTGCAGGACCACAAGCAGATCCAACTTTTACAGGACTCAGTGCAAACAGCTATGAGGTGGAAGCAATATCAAGCAGAGGTTGCTCACTGAGAGAAGTGGTTACTGTTGGAGAGCCTTTGGCATTAGCTGTTTCTGCTGCTGCAACTCCATTTTTATGTAACCCATCAAATGTTGTAAATACATCTACTTTAAGTGTAAATGTAACTGCAGGAACTGGAACAGCTCCGTATCTATACAGTATTGATAATGTGAATTTCCAGAGTTCCAATACATTTGACATTGCTGATACTGGTGCCTTACAAAATATAACTGTATACGTAAGGGATGTAAACGGATGTATAGAAACGGATGTGGTGGCAATAACGCCAATTAATACCTTTAGTGCCACAGTATCTCAAAATACAGCCATAAGTTGTGCAAATCCTGAGGAAATAGTAATATCTGTTACCGATGACGGGAATCCTGCTAATGTATATACTTTCGAGTTACTTCCTGTTGGAAATCCTAATGGTACTCTAACATCTAACCCTAGCAATACAAGTGCAGTATTTGATCTTACTGCCGTAGGAAGCTATACCTTTAGAGTAACGGACACCTCTACTGGCTGCTACGTTGATACTGCTCCTTATGAAATTGCGCCATACGACCTATTAGAAGTTAGTGCCGTTGCTGTTAGTCCTGTAACTTGCTTTGGAGACACAGATGGTTCCGTAGATATTACCATTACTGGGTATACAGGAGCTTATGATTATGAAGTATTTAATTCTTCGGGAAGCAGTACCGGTTTAACTGGTTCAGGTAATACCAGTACAAATCCACTTACCATTACAGGTCTATCCGGTGGCAATTACTTTGTGCGGGTTTCACAAACCGCTAATCCACTTTGTTCAGAAGATTCTAACATAATCACCATTGTATCCCCTGATATGCCATTAGTAAGCAGCGTGAACGCGATTGCCAATGTTAATTGTACCAATGACCAAGGGGAAATTCTGGTAGATCCTTCTGGTGGGTATGCTCCATATGATATCGTCCTAACCAACACAACTACTACCCAGGCCTACAATATTACCGGAGTAACTAGTCATGTGTTTACTGGACTTTCTGCAGGAAATTACACCATTGCAATAACCGATAATGGTGGCTGTGTTGTAAATGATGTAGAAACACTAGTCTTGCCTACCCCTATAACATCGGATATTACTGCAACTCCCACAACACTGCTTTGCTATGGCGATACCAATGCAACTGTAACCGCTATAAACACAGTAGGTGGAGAGGGAACGTATCAATATCAATTAAACTACTATGACCCAACGGGAACCGTAATTGACTTTAGTAGTGGGGGTCAACTAAGTCCATCCTTTGATAATCTTGGAGCTGGTATTTACAGTATTACGGTATCGGATAGTTGGAACTGTGGCGTAGAAACTATTCAAGTAACTATTACCGAGCCATCTGATGTAAGCAGTAATTTAATCCAGCTTTCAGGCTTAAGTTGTGTCGATCAGGCAGAACTAGAACTCCGTGCAACAGGAGGAACGGCTCCTTATGAATACAGTGAAGACGGTATATCTTACTTTGCCTTTGCTTCTGGTACGACTCATATTTTTAGTGTAGCAGACGGTGACTATCAATACTATGTAAGAGATTCATTTGGATGTGAGGCTACTATTTCTAATCAGATCACTGTAGATCCAATAATACCTCTAAGCATCAATATAGACGATAGTGCAGCCATAATAAACTGTACTGGAGAAGCTACGGCAACGGTTATAGCTGAAGCCCGAGGTGGTTTAGGAAACTACAGTTATGAATTGTTTGCCGATGCTGCTTTGACCAATCTAGTAGCTGGTCCACAGGCTTCCAACACCTTTAATATGCTTCCAAGTGGGAATTATTTTATTCGGGTAACAAGTGTGGACTGTATAGAAGTATCCAACGAGATTATAATTTCAGAGCCCGAGCCTCTACAAATTGTCAGAGAAGAATTTACTGATATAACTTGTGCTGGTCAAAATGATGGGACAATTACGGTAGAAGTAACGGGAGGTACCGGTGTAATACAGTATGCTATAACCCCTTTCTTAAATCAGTTTGACACCGAAAATACCTTTGAAGATCTTGAGCCTGGAGTTTATGATGTTATTGCACAAGACGAAAGTGGCTGTTTTATACCATTTCAATTTACGATAACAGAACCTAGTCCTTTGGATGTTACTTTTACAGCCTTGCCAGAAGTGTGTATTGGGAACGAAGACGGTGTTATTTCTTTGGTTATTTCAGGGGGAACAGCACCTTATAGTACGGCCCTGAATTCAAATAACGCTGCCGACTACGTCCAAGATCAATTACAGTATGACAATCTTGCTGCAGGAACATACGTCGTTTTTATACAAGACGCCATGGGATGTGAAACAAACATAATAGCAGAAATTGAAGCTGGTGTAAATATTAATGCTTTAGTAGAGCCTGTTTATGAATGTACAGATAATTTCTTGGAGAATTACCTGGAAGTTACCTTAGAAGATCCTACAGTTAGTGGTTCGGTAATGTATTCTCTGGATTCAACGGACCCTATGGACATGGTATTGGATCCTAACTTTACCAATATTAGTCCAGGAAGTCATTATCTGGCTATATCCCATTCCAATGGTTGTGTTCTGACGATTGATTTTGAGGTTCAGAGTTTTGAGCCCCTTGCACTTACGCTGACTCAGGAAAACCTAAATGAAATAACTGCTATTGCTACAGGCGGTCTTGAGGATTACACCTTCTATTTTGACGGAATAGATAATGGAACTGACAACACCTATTATATTACAAGAACAGACACCTATACGGTAACTGTTATTGACCAAAATGGTTGTGAAACCTCAGCCGAGATTTTTATGGAATTCATAGATATCGAAATTCCTAATTTCTTTACGCCAGATGGCGATGGTCTCAATGATACTTGGTATCCTAGGAATATTGAACAGTTTCCAGAAATACTAACCATCGTATTTGACCGTTATGGTAGAGAGGTCTATAGAATGCGTTATGAAAATAACGGTTGGGATGGATTATATCATGGAAACCCACTCCCCACAGGAGATTACTGGTATATCATAAAACTCAATGGTGAGATGGATGAAAGAGAGTTTGTCGGTCATTTTACCTTATATAGATAGAGAACTTAACCTAAATAAACTATGCACAATAGATTAATTTGCACAATACTGATGTTCGTTGCTTTTGTCTCAAGAGGGCAAGAGTTAACACTCCCTCAATTGTCTCAGTATTTGGCAGACAACCCTTTTGTAGTGTCCCCTACATATGCAGGTGTTGGAGATCATATCAAAGTTAGAATTAACGGTCTTACACAATGGGTAGGCATTGAAGATGCACCAGACACCCAGTCACTTGCGGCCGATGGAAGAATAGGAAACAGATCTGGTGTTGGAATGGTTCTGTACAATGACAGTAACGGGGAAACGAAGCAAAGAGGTGCCCGGTTGTCTTTTGCCCATCACCTTACTTTAGATCGCTATGAGGATGAGTTTCTGTCTTTTGGACTATCCTATAACTTCAATCAATTTAGAATTGATATTGAGAATTTTGACGGTTTTGATCCTAGTGTTACCGATGATAGGTCTACCACTAACCACAACTTTGATATTGGCGTTTTATATAGAAAGAATAAATATTACCTAAGTCTAAACGCTTCTAATATTTTGGATAAAGACTTAACAAAGTTTAATCCTATTTCTGAACCTAACCAATTACGAAACTATTATTTATATACAGGATACCGTTTTAGCAAAAACAAAAACAGCAATTTTGAAATAGAACCCTCCCTGTTCTTTCAGTGGTTCGAAAGTGATGGCAGGTCTGTCACAGATTTAAATGCTAAATTTAGATGGTACGATTTTGAAGATTACTACTACGCTGGTGTCACCTATCGATTCCTTAACGACCAGATTGGAGACCCCCTTTATATTGCTCCTCTAGTGGGTTTAAAAAAGAGTAACTTCTATTTTGGATACTCTTATCAAATAATCCTAAATGAGATTTTAGGCTTTAGTACCGGTACTCATGTCGTTACCATAGGGGTCGATCTTTTCCAAGGTATTAGTAATTGTCGTTGTACCTATTAAAAAAACCCTTGTTTGTCTTATTTTTGCAAAAAAATTAAACGCAATTGGGCAAAATAAGAATAGAAAATATCAGGGTATATGCCAATCATGGATGTTTAAAGGAAGAAAGCTTAATTGGAAGCGATTATTTGGTTTCCATTGAGATATCTGCAAACCTTAGGGAAGCGTCCATTTCGGATAGATTAAAAGATACTATAGACTACGTTCATATCAATCATATTGTAAAGGAAGAAATGCAAATAAAATCCAAACTTTTAGAACATGTTGGGAATCGAATAATTGACCGTGTCTTTAGTGAGTTACCGCAGGTAGATCATATTGTTGTTTCGGTTTCTAAGTTAAACCCGCCTATTGGTGGAGATGTTGAAATGGTAACGGTAGAGTTAAATAAAAAGAGGTCTTAAGTATTTTTCTAAGTTTGAAAAAGTAGTACCTTTGACCCTTCAAAATGGCATCGTGGCCGAGTGGCTAGGCACAGCTCTGCAAAAGCTTGTACAGCGGTTCGAATCCGCTCGATGCCTCAAAAACCCTTCAATATTTGGAGGGTTTTTTGCGTTTAGTCTCTGATATACTCAATACCACGCTCGATATTTAACTGATCCTTAGGCAGAAACCCTTTTACAATTAATACAATACCACAAATTAAAAGTAGAACACCTAAGCCTTTCTTTACCCAAGTAATTCTTTCAGGAGTGAGTTTTCTTTTTAATTGCTTTGCCAATAAAATCTTTATTAAATCGGTAACAAAGTAAGCGCCTAACATGCTTGAAAAGAATAGAAGGATTCTATTCGGATTATTTTCCAGGCTTGGGCCCACGATAATTATTACACCTAACCAAAATACAAGTACTCCTATATTGATAAAATTTAATAGAAATCCTTTCACAAAAAGGCTTATGTATCCTCCCTTTCTGGGTTTTATATCCGTTTTCCTTTTAATAAATTCTTTGCTAAAAAAAGTTGTAAGTCCATATATAGAAAGAATAACACCCCCGAATACATACAAGCCGGGTTGATTACTTAAATTCTCCAGAAGCTGATAACTACTAAAATAAGCTATAGTCAAGAAAATTATATCGGCCAAAATTACTCCCAAATTAAAGACTACTGCCGCTCTGAAGCCTTTAGTCGCGCTAGTCTCCAACAGCACAAAAAACACTGGGCCAATCATAAAACTCAGTAAAAATCCGAGTGGAATTGCTGCTTGAACGTCCTCAATCATTTTAAAACACAAAAATTACATTCTTGTAACCTTACCGCCAAAAACCGTCTTTTCATCCATTTTAGAAGGGTCTCCGAATACCAAAACTTCACCACCTGCCTTTACGGTCGCCTTTACATAATCTGATGCGAAAATTTCGGCCTTGGAGCCAGCATTGACATTTACTGTAGTAAAATTTGTTTTAAATTCCTTTCCGTAGTAAGTACCCCCTGTATTTATGGCTACATCCTGAATATCAGAACTGCCATTTGTAGTAATAATACCTCCGGAAACGGAACGAATTAACATCTGTTCTACCTGTGCGTTGATTTGTAGTTCACCTCCCTCTTGTGCCTTTAATTCAACAACATCCTGACTAATTTTTTCCTTGGAAATAACCCTAGCATCTTCATTGACATCTAAGACTACCAGATCTTCAGTGTAATACAAATCTACAAACGTCCTGTAACCACTAAATAACTTGGTTACTGCCATACGTATTTTCAATTCACCATTTGCCAATACAAACTTTACATTATCCGTATTTGCACCAGTTACTACACCCTTATTGCTTGATGACCTGATAAGATTAACAGAAATTCCATCGAAAACTTTCACCTTAGAAAATTTTGATAATTCTGTGGTTATTTTTTGTTCTTGAGAGACTACATGGTAGTTTATCATGAAACAAACAACTAAGAAAACAAATGGCTTCATACTAATATATTTTTTTAGCCCCACTCGTAAATATCTCTAATTACTATTGCCTGCTTTACCTAACAGGCGAAAGTCTAAATGTCGTTTAACCAAGTCGGTACTCTTCACCATTACTATAACTTCATCACCAAGTTGATACTTTTTATGGTTTCTTTGACCAATAATCGCATATTCCTTTTCATCAAAGGTATAATAATCATCCTTTATATCTCTTATCCTAACCATTCCTTCGCACTTATTTTCTATAATCTCAACATAAATACCCCATTCTGTTACACCAGATATAACGCCTTTGAACTCCTGATCCATATGATTTTCCATAAACCGTATCTGCATGTATTTAATAGAGTCGCGTTCCGCATTAGATGCCAAATTTTCCATATCTGAAGAATGCTTACACAATATTTCATACTCTTTTTTAGCTGCCGACTTCCCATTATCCAGATAATTTTGCAGTAATCTATGAACCATAACATCCGGATATCTTCTGATTGGCGATGTAAAATGCGTATAATATTCAAAGGACAAACCATAATGTCCTATATTATCCGTACTATAAACAGCCTTACTCATACTGCGAATAGCCAAAGTATCTACTAAATTCTGCTCCTTTTTCCCCTTAACATCTTCTAAGAGTTGATTAAGGGAACTATTTACAGATTTCCTGTCCTTTAAATTTAAGTGATGCCCAAATCTTCTAATAATACTGTTTAAGGCTAATAATTTTTCTTCATCTGGTTGATCGTGGATCCTGTAAACAAAAGTCTTAGCAGGCCTTTGTTTGCCAATAAATTCTGCAACTTTTCGGTTTGCCAGCAACATAAATTCTTCAATTAATTTATTTGCATCCTTCGCTTCCTTAAAAAAGACTCCCTCTGGTTCGTTTTTATCAGAGAGTTGAAACTTCACCTCAACCTTGTCGAAGGAAATTGCTCCATCGTCCATTCGTTTCTGTCTCATTTCTTTAGCAATACTGTCTAATTGCAAAATCGCGTCGACCACTTCATTTTTTATTTCATAAGAACTACCGCGAATAGATATTTCTTCTGGAATTATAGTGTCCTTATTTTCAATAACGTGCTGGGCCTCTTCATAAGCGAAACGCTCATTTGAGTTAATAACCGTTCGCCCGAACCATTCTTTTTTTACAATTCCGTGGCTATCAAGCTCAAAGATTGCAGAAAATGTATACTTATCTTCATGTGGTCTTAAGGAACAAGCATTATTAGACAAAATTTCCGGTAACATAGGCACTACTCTATCTACTAAATAGACAGATGTTGCCCTTTCATAAGCCTCTTCTTCTAAAATGGTACCAGGTTTCACATAATGCGAAACATCAGCAATATGAATACCAACAGAGAAGTTGCCATTATCTAATTTCTCAAACGAAAGAGCATCATCAAAATCTTTCGCATCTTTAGGATCAATTGTAAATGTTAACGTATCTCTTAGGTCCCTCCGTTTTTTAATTTCCTCTGCTTTGATGGAAGTATCAATTTTATTTGCAAAGGCTTCCACCTCTTCTGGAAATTTATAAGGTAATCCGTATTCCGCTAAAATGGCGTGAATTTCCGTTTGATGCTCTCCAGGTTTTCCCAGAACCTCTAGTACTTCACCATAAGGGGAATCTACACTCTCAGGCCACTCTGTAATTTCTACCAATACCTTATCACCATTTTTTGCGTTTCCAACCTTTTCGATCGGAATAAAAATATCAGTGTACATTCTGGTATCTGTAGGATTTACAAAAGCAAATTTCTTTTGTAATTCTACAATACCTACAAAGGTGGTTTTATTACGTTCCAGGACTTTGACTATTTCACCTTCTTTCTTAGACTTCCCTTTTTTGGTATTTACAAATACTTCTACGATATCCCCATGAAAGGCTCTGTTTATTCTGTGAAAAGGAATGAATATATCTTCTTCCAGATCATCTACAAGCACATAGGCATTGCCTTTTGCAGTAATTTCAATCTTTCCTTTAAACGTATTTTTTCTCTCTATAGCTCCATAACTACCGCGCTTCTTTTCGGTTATTCGTTTCTCATTCTTTAACTCTCCTAAACGTCGTATAAGAAGGTTTCTACTTTCCGTATCTTTTAATTGAAGCTTTGAAGCTATCTGTTTATAATTAAAGGCTTTATTAGGTTCTTTTTCTAAGACCGTAAATATTCCTTTGGTAATTTCATTTTTTAAGTGCCCTCTGGCGCGCTTTTTTTTCTTCGACATTAATGCTTTTATTTATTTTGAAAAGTACGAATTATATATTAGAGCTTCCTTTACCATAGATTATTCAATTGTTAGCGTAAGATTAATATAGTTATTAACCATTAATTACTATTTATTGTTTTTTACTAGTTTAATTAAATAAAACATAGTGGATATTATAGTTTGTTAATAGTATTAATAAAAAAAAAGTGCAATTGTTGTAATTAACAGAAAAGTTAGTTTATCAACGGTTTTATTAATTTAGTTTATATTAAAAATCAAGGACTTAAAATTTTTTAAACAATTGGTGATATGTATTGTACACAATTATTTTTTGATAAGTTTTGGATGTTTTAGCTGTTAAGTTCTAAGCAAAATCTTAAAATACTATTTTACTAATTATTGAAAACTAAAGTTTGGAAACTTATGTAAAATATGTAATGAGGAATAGATCAAATAATTTTAAAAGAAGTAATTACTTTTTTTTCATTTTTATTAACAAATAATACATAAATTAATTATCTAAAAATCAATTTATTAGGGATATAAAAAAAATTGATTGTTAACGAATAAAATGGGATATAAGTTTAAAGGGATTAGTAACTTTGTCTTGAAAAATATAAAGAATATATGAAAGTATCTATTGGCAATGATCATGCAGGAACAGAGTATAAGTTAGCCGTAATAGGTTTATTAAAATCTTTAAATATTGAGGTAATCAATCACGGTACTGATGGTTCTGATAGTGTAGATTATCCAGATTTTATCCATCCTGTTGCAAAAGATATAGAGAACGAAGATGCGGATATGGGTATTATAATATGTGGCAGTGGAAATGGAGCTAGTATGACGGCAAACAAACATCAAGGAATTCGAGCTGCCCTATGCTGGAACAAGGAAATAGTTCAACTGGCTCGTGAACACAACGATGCTAATATATTGAGTCTACCTGCTCGTTTTATTTCATTAAATCAAGGTTTAGAGATGGTGCGTACTTTTCTCAATACTAAATTTGAAGGGGGCAGACATGAGAGAAGGATAGAAAAAATTCCTTGTAACTAAATGAACTATGGTTCATAACCATTCCCACACCACGCATTCCCATAATGAATTAAAGGGCAGGAACTTATTTATATCCATTTTACTAAACATAGTAATTACTCTGGCCCAGGTAATTGGTGGTATAGTTTCTGGGAGTTTGGCATTACTTTCAGATGCGTTGCATAATTTCAGCGATGTCTTATCTCTGGTTATTAGTTATATAGCGGCTATACTCTCCAAAAAAAAAGCAACTTCCAACAAAACTTTTGGTTATAAACGGGCAGAGATAATTGCCGCATTTATAAATTCTGCTACCCTGATCGTTGTCGCGGTAATTTTGATAGTTGAGGCGGTACAGCGATTTATTAACCCTATTCCAATTAAATCAGGTATTGTTATTTGGATGGCTCTTCTTGGTATTGTGGTCAATGGATTTAGTGTGCTTTTGTTAAGAAAAGGAGCCCACGGGAATATGAATATGAGATCCGCCTATTTACATTTATTTACAGATATGATGGCATCTATTGCTGTTTTGGTTGGTGGAATATTTATGAAGTTTTTTTCATTTTATTGGGTAGATCCTGTATTGACTATAGGAATAGCCATTTACTTGATTTATATGGGTACCTCTCTACTCAAAAACTCCACCAAAGTTCTTATGCTTTTTACGCCGAATACAATAGAGGTAAAAAATATCGTAGAGGTTTTAAGTAAAATGGAACCAATAAAAAATGTACATCACGTCCATATTTGGCAATTAAATGAACAGGAAATTCATTTGGAGGCTCATATTGACTTTAAAGAGGATATAAGACTATCGCAGTTTGATACAATTTTAAATGAAATAGAGGAGGTAGTTTATCATAAATTTGGTATTAATCATGTGAACATACAACCAGAATTTGGTAAATGTGATAGCAAACATATAATCGTACAAGATTAATTATGAATATAAAAGTTGTTTCTTTTTCGGATTTGACAAGAAAAGAGTTGTATAAAGTTCTACAGTTAAGGGCAGAAGTATTTATTGTGGAGCAAAATTGCGTATATCAGGACATAGATGATAAGGATGAGAAGGCTATGCATTTACTTGGCTATGAGAATAATGAGATAATCGCATATACACGGTTGTTTAAGGCAAATGACTATATGGATTGTGCCAGTATTGGCAGAGTAGTTGTAAAAGAGAGTAGTAGGAAAAATGGCAATGGAAAAAAACTAATGAAGGCTTCTATAAAGGCAATAGAAGAACAGTTCAAGGAAACAACAATAAAAGTTTCTGCACAGGAATATTTAAAGAAGTTCTATACGGAATTAGGTTTTCAACAAATAGGGGAGGGCTATTTAGAAGATGGGATTCCACACATCCTAATGATTAGGCAATAGGCTATTTAAATAAATAGGACAAATGTTTTTTTGAAGGCCTTCTCTTTTTTGTAATCACACTTACTAGTAGATAGACAAAAAGTGACGCTATAAAGGCAGGTATAATCTCGTGAATATCATTAAACCTAGCCTGGGAGAAGCGAAACCCAAAACGCCAAATGATATTTACGAGTATTCCCGTAAGCATGGAAGCCAATGCCCCAATATCTGTCCCCCAACGCAGGTAAAGTCCACCAAAAATGGCTGGAAAAAAACTAGCAGCAAAAACAGCTCCGGCAAACGCGGTTAGTTCCACTATTCCGGCAATGGGAAATAAGGTGAATGCATAAATCATAATACAGTAAAGCGCCATGAACCATTTGGTTCTGGGAATTATCTTAGAAGGTTTCATCGGCTTTATCACATGCCAGATATCTTTAACAAAAGCGGTTCCAATAATAATAATAACCGAAGCCAAAGACGACATTCCAGCAGCAAAAAGACCTGCCACACAAACCGCACTTACCCAGGCATTATCGAACTTATTTAACATAAATCCCACAACCTCGTCGGTGTTTTTTATTAGATATAGGGCCTCTTCGTAATTTGCCATACCATGTACAAGGGCTCCAAGGCCCATGACACATACCAGGGAGATACCCAAAAAGAAAGGTGTCCAAATCATAGCAAAGCGCATGCTTTTGACATTATTAATGGAGTAAAATCGAATTAAATTTTTTGGTTCAGAAATTTGTTTCATTCCAATAGAGAGTCCAATTCCCAGGATATATAAGAAGGAAACAAGCTCTCCAAAAACGACAAGACCATTTTCAATAGGTTTTCCTTCTGCTGATAGGTGGTTTGTATTAGAAATTTTGGTGAAAGTGTCTTCTATACCTCCCAAATAAATAAAAGGTATAGCCAACATAAGAATTGCCACACCAAACATAAGTATGCCCTGTATAGCATCGGTCCATAAAACACTATACATACCTCCCCAAATAGTATAAATACAGGTAATGCTCAAGATTAGAAAGGCCCCCAACCAATAAGGGATATCTAGAACAGATGTTAGTACATGTGCACAACCTTTAGCTATACCAATCATATACCATATTGTGGCAAAAAGAATAATAAAGGCCGAAAAAACACGTATAGTTTTAGCTAAATTGCTTTTATACCTCAGGTGAAAATAATCAGGGATGGTGTAGGACTTTAGCAAGGCCGTTTGGTATCGCATTCTGGGGCCGAGCAGCTGCCACGAAAGGATACAAAAGAGGGTCCAAATTAGTCCCATCCATGCCCAGGACAGACCGTATTTAAAGGAGATACCAGCTTGTCCTATATAGGTATTGGTACTGGCCGAGGTCGAAAAAAAGGCAAGGGATATTACCCAACCGGGTATTTCTCTTTTTGCAACGTAATATCCTTCAACGCCTTTGTTGGCTTTAGATTTAAAATACCAACCAATATACAAGCAACCAACTATGTAAAAGAGTGTAAATACAATGGTGATATAGTGTTCTTCTATATAGTCCATTAAGAATCTGTTTTAGAGGATTCTTCATCATCTACTTTGATATTTCTTTTGACTACCAATACAGCATTCAATGCAGTGAGAATTAGTATTCCTATATATGGCAGAAAAGTTAATGGATCCATTTAAACTCTGGATTTTAAAGCGTTCTTGGTCACCTTGCCTAATACATTTCGTGGAAGCGAATCTACGGCCATAAATTTTCGGGGAATCTTGTAGGCAGGAAGACTGTCTTTTAGTTTTTTGGTTAATTCTTTAAAGTCTAAATCTTGTTGTTTCGAAATAACAAAGGCAACAATTAGTTCTCCCCATTCTTCATCCGGTATTCCAACTACTGCACAATCTTCAATTTCCTTTAGTTTTCTAAGCGCATCTTCAATTTCAAGTGCAGAAATTTTATATCCACCAGACTTTATAATATCAACACTATCCCTTCCAAGAATTTTGTACATACCATTTTGCAATACTGCTATATCTCCAGTAATAAACCAGCCATCCTTTGTAAAGGCTTTTCTGGTAGCTTCAGGATTATTCCAATACTCTTTAAAAACAGAAGGGCCTTTAATATGAATTTCACCGGTCTCGTCAACCCCTACTTCTTGGCCTTTTGAGTTTAACAGAGTAATTTCAACACCAGGCAGCGGCAGACCAACATAGCCCGGGCGCCGTTCTCCTTTGTATAGATTAGACAAACCCATTCCTATTTCTGTCATACCATAGCGCTCAAGAAGTGTTTGAGAAGTTATTTCTTTCCATTTTTCGAGAACAGAAACAGGCAGAGCTGCGGAACCAGATACCATAAGGCGCATCTTAGAAGCTGCTTTTGACATCGCTTCTTTTTCTTCCTTAGTAGCCGATTCCCAATAGGCTATAAGCTTATAATATATAGTGGGAACGGCCATAAAAAGTGTAAGCTTCCCGCTTAAAAAAGCAAGCCAAACATTTTCTGCCTGGAAACGTTCGTGAAACTCACAACATGCACCACTCCACATGGCACAACTTAGTACATTTATGATACCGTGGACGTGGTGTAAGGGCAAAATATTCAAAATATAATCCGTTTTTTCCCACCCCCAAGCATTTACAAGTGTCTCTATCTGGGCCTGTATATTTTTATGCGTTGTAACGACTCCTTTGGGTTTGTTGGTGGTGCCGCTGGTGTATAAGATTTGAGCCCTCCTGTTCATGGCAACATCAGGGAGGTTTCCTGTAGTACGACCAAAAACATCTTCCAAGGTATGTAAAAGAATGGTATGTGATTCTACCAGAGGACTTATTAATTCTATATAGTCGTTATGAACAACCAAGATATCAATTTGTGCATCTTCCACTACGTGTTCTATTGCTGGAAGGGGGTGGCTAACGCATAAGGGTACCGCAATACCGCCTGCCGCCCAAATACCCCATTGCACTGCGACATATTCGAAACTGGGAGGAATAAGAAAACCAATTCTTTCCTCATTTAAATCTACCCTCCCCTTTAATAGATTACAGCCTACACTATGACTCGTTTCAAGAAGCGTTTTATAGGTAAACTTTTCATCTTTAGAAACTATGGCACATCGGTTTTCATGGTCCTTTGCTCGTTCTAATAGTGTTATCATTTTTGGAAGTAGTTTCTTTTACAGCTTTACCGTCTTTTCTGTTTTAAAGGATAGGTCTGCTGCTAAAACGATTTTTAGGCTGTTTATAGCATCTTGTAGATGATCACTAATGTCTTTATCTCCCTGTATGGCTTCCAGAAAAAACTCCTGCTCCAAAGCACAGAGCGCGTCATGATCTGGTTCGTTCTCCGTGCTTATGACAGTATCTTCTTCCACAAAGGAACCATTGGCATCTAATGAACTTCTGTGTAACAATAAGCCACCAGTTTTAGTGTGTTCCTCAACACTATCCGACTTGTTTTTATCTTCATCTTTTATGGAAACACATCCTTTTGGGCCAATGACATCTTTAATAAAAAAGGAAGTTTCACTTATCATGGGTCCCCATCCTGCTTCGTACCAACCAACCGATCCATCGCTGAACCTCACTTGCAGTTGCCCGTAATTATACATTTCTTCTGCTATTTCTTCTGTCAACCTTGCTCCTATTGCACTTACGCTGACAGGTTTGGCACCCGTAATTAGACACATACTACCTACATAATGTACTCCACACTCTACTATGAGAGACATGGACCGCATTAACTGTTTATGCGTGTTCCATTCATTTCCAGAACTCTGTTGGTTTAAGTTCATTCTCATGACTAATGGCTTCCCTAGGTCTTTGGCAATTTCAACAAATTTGCTCCAAGCCGGATGAACTCTTAAAATGTATCCCACAACTATTTTTCTGTTTTTAGCGGATGCAAGCGCAACGAGTTCTTCTGCTTCTTCTACAGTGGTCGCTAAAGGCTTTTCAACAAAAACGTGCGCGTTAGCTTCAAGGCTTTGCTTTATAAAAGGTGCATGCGTATCCGGATAGGTAGAAATGGCGACAGCATCTGGTTTAGTTATTTGAAGCGCCTCTGAGAAATTTGAAAAAGTAGGTAGTCCGCCAAGTTCCTCTGAAAGTCTTTCTCGGCTAGCAGGCTTTCTGCTTACCAAGCCTACTATAGTAAATTCATCCATATTGTTGTAGGCCCTTGCATGACTTGTTCCCATATTTCCGCAACCAACTACCAGAACTCTAATCGTATCCATTCTTTATGCTCTTATATTTTTTCATTGTGTATTTGATCCCAATAAAAATACCACTCTTTTTATATATTTGAGAATAACGCCTAGTAAAAATGAACAAACTACTTTTTTTTTCGAAGCTAACAGTTGTACTCTATTATTTTTTGTTATTACTTGGAATTCAAGGGTTTAGTCAGGACAGTAAGAATGATTCTGATCAAGATATGCGTCCGAATATTGTATTCTTAATTGCTGATGACTGGTCCTTTCCACATGCAGGTGTTTATGGAGATAATATCGTCCGTACACCAACATTCGATTTTTTAGCAGAAAATGGTGCTTTATTTACCAATGCATACTGTGCGGCCCCTTCTTGCTCTGCCTCCAGAGCGAGTATATTAACTAGCAGATATCCCCATCAACTGGAAAGTGCCGGGAACTTATGGTCTGTATTTCCCAAGAAGTTTAAGAATTGGGTTGCTATTTTACAAAATGCAGGTTACCATACAGGTAAGAGCAGAAAAGGATGGGGACCTGGAGATTATGAAATGGGAGGCTATAAAGACAATCCTGCAGGGAAAGAGTATCTCGATTTTGATACTTTTCTAAAGGACAGAAAAGAAGGCCAACCTTTTGTTTATTGGTTTGGAAGCCATGATCCACATCGGGTGTATGAAACAAACAGCGGGGTGAAGACAGGCATGGATGCCGATCGAATAGTGGTCCCTGGATTTTTACCAGATAATGCCTGTGTTCGTAACGATATCATGGATTATTATTACGAAGTAGAACGTTTTGACAGGGAGAGTTCCAACATCATTAGGAGGTTAAAAGAATCTAAGCTTTTTGACAACACCATTATTGTAATGACCAGTGACAACGGGATGCCTTTCCCTAGAGCTAAAGCAAATTTATACGATTATGGAACTAGAATGCCATTAGCTATTTACTGGAAGAATGGCATTGCAAGGCCCATTAGGGTGGATGCATTTGTCAATTTAATTGATCTGGGAAGCACATTTTTAGATGCAGCAGAATTGACTGTTCCAGCAGAATTTGAGGGCAAAAGCCTTCTAGGAGTAATGCGCAATCAGGAAGCAGCAGACTCTTCTAGAGAGCAGGTGTTTCTGGAGAGAGAGCGGCATGCTAATGTACGTAAAGGAGATCTGAGCTATCCAGTCCGGGCTGTGCGAAATAAGCAATTTTTATATATACAAAATTTTGAGCCTTCTCGATGGCCAGCTGGTGATCCAGTGGTGCACCAATCTGTAGGGCAGTATGGTGATATAGACAACTCAATCACAAAATTTCTAATAATGGATATGGAAGGCAAGGCAGATGGGATAGACTATTTTAAACTAGCTTTTGAAAAAAGACCAGTGGAAGAATTATATGATGTTGTGAAGGACCCCTATAATATCAATAATTTGGCAAATGATCCGGAATATGCACAAACCAAGGAATCTTTAAAGAGGAAGCTTCATACATGGATGAATGCTACTGGAGATCTACGAGCGAAAGATCCAAAAACGACCTATTGGGATGAGGTCCTCTACACTCCGGATTACCAAATGAAAAACTACGATTTACAAAAGGAAATAGAGTCGTATAACTACCTTAAGCCCAAAGGCGCAAGATTTATCGAATCCGATTGTAAGTTGCCTTAGTTTAATGAGAAGGCAATAATTTTATTTCCTTTTTCCGTACCAAGTTTTTCACCTCCACAGGCAATTGCGATATATTGTTTCCCATTTACTTCATACATAGCAGGTGTTGCAAATGCAGCTGCAGGGAGTTTGTATTCCCAAAGTAATTCGCCATTGGTTTTATCAAATACCCTGAAGTAGCCGTCCTTAGTGGCTCCGATAAAGAGCAGTCCATTTTCCGTAACCACGGCACCCCCATAGTTTTCGGTTCCAGTAGGAGGGAGGCCTTTTGCCTTTAGTTCAGGAGTTTCACCAAAGGGAATTGACCAGAGATAATCTCCAGAATTTAAATCAATAGCGTGCATTGTTCCCCAAGGTGGTGTTATAGCGGGTTGCCCGTTTGCCGCTAAAAACTTGTTATATCCTAAATGATTATAGGGTAAAGGTTCCTCAACTTCTGATATAGTTACTTCCTTGCTGTTTTCAACATCCTTATTAAGTAAAAAATCAATAACCGATTTCTTTTCATCTTTACTGAGCTGTGGAAAGCCGGTCATCATTCCACGACCGTTTGTGATAATCCCGTCTATCTCATCGGAGCTTAACATATCTCCAATATCCACAAGGGACGGAAAACCGCTTTCCGCTAGGCCTTTTCTATTTTTTTGATGACAGGCAGCACAATTATTTTGGTATAATCTTTCCCCCAAGGACGCCTCTTTTGGAACCATTTCATTTTTTTCCATTAGTAACATTCTGGGCATTTCATTAGAATTCACATACAAAATTCCTTTGTCAGGGTCGGCCGAAGCACCTCCCCATTCTGCTGCGCCATCATATCCTGGAAGCAGTAAAACGGGATCTAATCCAGGTGGAGCATAAACTCTTTTGTCAAAAGAATTAAATAATTCTAGTAAAGAATCCTTATTCTCCGCGTATGGATTAATATCAGAGGCTTTTAATTCGTCCGATTGTCTTGCAAAAGGTTTGGGTAGTTTAGGGAAAGGCTGGGTTCTTGAGGCTATTTCTCCTTCTAGTGTAGAAGCAGGAACTTCCCTTTCTTCTATTTCAAATAGAGGTTCTCCCGTTTCTCTATTAAAGACATAAACGTAACCTTGCTTTGTCACTTGTGCCACTGCAGGAATCTTATCATTTCCTCTGGTAAGGGTTATTAGGTTTGGTGGAGCAGGAGGGTCTCTATCCCATAAGTCGTGATGCGTAAACTGGAAATGCCATAGTAACTCTCCGGAATTGGCATTTAAAGCCAAGAGACAATTGGAATATAAGTTGTTTCCCAACCGATCGCCACCGTAGAAGTCGGGAGCAGCAGATCCGGTTGGCACATAGAGAATCTCTCTATTCTCATCTACCGCCATACCAGCCCAATTATTGGCTGCACCTATTCTATTTCTATCTCCTTGCCATGTATTTCCTCCAGGCATGTTTTTAGACGGGATAGTTTCGAATACCCATGCGATCTTTCCGGTTTTTATATCAAAGGCCATAATATTTCCCGGAGCGGCACCAACCCCTTCAGATACACGAATGGGCATAACAATCAAATTCTTAAAAATAGTGCCCGGTGTATTCGATATTACAAATTTATCTTTTGCAGACTCTGGCATCCCCAAGTGAAGGTCTGTTGCGCCGTTTACGCCGAAATCTAGTATAACATTTCCTGTGGTGGCATTTAAGGCGATTAATTCGCTTCCTCTAGTAAAAAGGATGCGTTTATCTTCTCCTTCTTCCCAATAAGAGACGCCTCTACTGGTGGAATGCCAAACCTTTAAGGAGTCGCCATAACGCCATATTTCTTCTCCTGTTTCCGCGTTTACCGCAAACACTCTTAAAGC
>CAZWPZ010000129.1:0-4527 GCA_964636005.1 uncultured Eudoraea sp. | reverse complement strand
AGTATCAAGTAATGGACAAGTCGGATTATCTGGATCAAAAATTCTTTCAAGGAGATAATTTAGCTCCTGAAGGGGAGGAATTTTTAAAGACAATTACCGATTATAGAAACCAGATCGTTGCAGTTTTACCTGATGGTATGGAAGATGTCGAAGAGGCGGTTAAAACCAGATTCGAAACAGGTGACGAAAAAGGTAAAGTGGTTAAGAGAGATGGAACTAAACAAGACTGGATAAACTATCATTTTGAAGGATTTCCAGTAGTAGCATCTTTGACTAAGATAACGGCTATTCAGGCAGATGTTAAAGCTACTGAGCAAGATGCTTTACAAGCAATGCTTGGAGAGCAACTGTCTAGTGAAGTGTCTATGACAAACTATACCACTTTGTTGGAACAAGAAAAGTCGGCTTTCTATGCTGGTGAAAAATTCTCTGGTGCAGTTGTTTTGGGTCGTAAAGATGCGACTACCAGACCAAATGAAGTAAATCTTACTCTGGACGGCAGAAAGCTGAGTGAAGGGAAAGATTATGAAATTAAGGATGGACAAGTAAAACTTCTTGTGAATGCTGGTGCTCCTGGAGATCATAAGATTGCTGGTAATCTAGTGTTTATTCAAGATGGAGAGCGCACAGAAGTGCCTGTGTCTTCTACTTTCGCTACCATTACAAAGCCAAATGCGGCTTTAATTGCAGCAGATAAGATGAATGTGGTCTATAGAGGTGTTTCTAACCCTATGTCTATCAGTATTCCTGGAATACCGAACAACAAAGTAACTGCTACTGCTCCTGGTCTTAAGAAAAGAGAAGGAAGCAAATATGTTATGAATCCTGGAAAAGGAAGAAACGTAATTATTACCGCTTCAGGAGTTTTACCTGACGGCCAAAAGGTGTCTTCCAAGTCTGAGTTTAGAATTAAGGATATTCCAAGACCTTCAGGCTCTATTCGAGGAGAATCTGGTAGTGCAAAAATGCCAAGAAGAAACCTGGAAATCGCAACTGTTGGTGCCTTATTAGAAGATTTTGATTTCGATCTAAATCTGGCAATAAGTGGATTTAAGTTTAAAGTGCCTGGTCAGCCAACGGTAAGCGTTAACGGGAATAAATTAGATTCCAGGGCTAAATCAGCCTTAAAAAGAGCTAGAAGAGGTGATGCAGTTCAGATATTCGATATCCAAGCTTATATCACCAATAACAAAAGCTATAAGTTGAAGAAAGTATCTCCGGTTATTGTGGAGATCACAAACTAAGAATAGTTAAAAGATAATTTTATGAATTGGAAGAATGTATTAATTGTTGGAGCTGTTACGCTTTTACCACTTTCTATGATGGCGCAGGCAAATATTTTAAATGCCAAAAAGCCTGAGGAAATTGGTCAGAAGACCCCAGAACAAATTGCTGCAGATAATGACGCTCCATTAGAATATGGCTACGTTGATGATAGAGATATCCTTTGGTCTAAGACTGTTTGGGAAATCATCGATCTGGATCAACGTGTAAATTTCCCTCTGTATTATCCTTTAGATACTATAGATATTGGTGCAGATAGAAGATCCTTATATGATGTTTTATTGAAGAACATCAAGAATGGAAAGCTCACAGATGTCTATGTAGATTCTTACTTTACTGAAAAGAGAAAATTCAGTGACTTAGAGTCGACTCTTAAAAAGAGGGATACTACCGATATGGGGTACGAACAATTGAATGCCGGAGAAGCATTGTCTCCAGAATATATCAATGAAAGAGAGATTACTGCGGCAGATATTGAAGAGTACAGAATAAAGGGAATTTGGTATTTTGACAAGCGTCAGGGCGAATTAAAATACCGTCTACTTGGAATAGCGCCAGTTGCACCTGACGTTAACTTTATAGACGATGAGTCTATGGATGTTCAGGATAACAAGGTAGCATTGTTCTGGGTATGGTACCCAAGTGCTAGAGAAATCTTACATAAGGCCAAGGTCTTTAATCAGGAAAACTCTGCACAGCCAATTTCTTTCGATATGCTTTTAAATGCAAGACGTTTTAATGGCACCATTTACAAGGAAGATAATGTACACGGCGATAGGCTAATCAATGATTATATTGCTGATAATGCATTATTTCAACTTCTGGAGTCGGATAGGATAAAAGAATCTATCCGAGACAGGGAACAAGATATGTGGGCCTACTAATGAGGTATTGATTCCAATTCAATAGTTATAATATAGAAAACGCTGTGTCTTTGACACGGCGTTTTTTAATTTTGTAATATGTTAGATTATGTAGTGGTTGGTTTGGGCCTGGCAGGAGTATCTTTTTGCGAGCAATTATTAGAACACAATATGTCGTTCGCCGTAATTGATGATAACTCCCAACAATCGAGTATCGTGGCAGGCGGATTATATAATCCGGTAATTCTGAAGCGTTTTAGTATGGCTTGGAGGGCAGATGTGCAAATGAAGGAATCTTTGCCATTTTACACCAATCTTGAAAATAAATTAGAGGTGACTTTGGATTACAAAGTACCCGTTATGCGGATTTTTGCTTCTATTGAAGAACAAAATCTATGGTTTGAGGCCACCGATAATCCCAGATTGCAACCTTTTCTTTCGACAAGCTTAGTAAATAATAGGAATACTTCTATTCATGCACCTTATGGTTTAGGCGAAGTACTGGCTACAGGAAGGGTAGATACCAGAATTATGATTTCTTCTTATAGTAAGTACCTGCATGTATTAGGTGCCTTGAAAGAGGAGAAGTTTGTTTTTGAGGAATTGGAAATCCATAAGGATAGTTTCCGTTATAAAGGCCTGCAATTCAAAAAGATTGTTTTCGCAACTGGATTTGGACTTAAAAAGAACCCCTTTTTTAACTATTTACCCCTAAATGGTACCAAGGGAGAACTGCTTACTATTGAGGCCAAACAGTTACAGGAGACAAAGGTTATCAAATCATCCGTATTTATTATCCCTATTGGAGATGATCGGTATCGGGTTGGAGCTACCTATAAATGGAAAGACAAGTCAAATGCAACAACGCAGGAGGCCAGAGAAGAACTGCTGACCAAGCTGAATACCTTTCTTAAATGTTCCTATGAAGTTAAAGAGCAACATGCGGGGATACGCCCCACGGTAGCAGATAGGAGGCCCTTAATTGGTGCACATCCTGAATTCCCACAGATGTATTTACTAAACGGATTTGGATCCAGAGGAGTCCTTATTGCGCCCTTCGCTTCAAAGCGCTTATTTGATTTTATTGAAAATGAGACCCCTTTAGATATGGAAATGGATATTGAAAGATATCGAAAGAAATATAAGCGGGTCTAATCAATTTTAATAGGTTGCCGTTCGTATTGGATAAAAATGTTTATCCAAATATTTCTGGAGAGCCTAATTATCACAGGCATAAAAACAACTAAGGTGGCAACGATGGCCAAAAAGGTATGAAAAAGGCCTAGACCAATAAAAAGGTATGCAATTACAAAAGCGGCAACGGCAAAAGCGATACCTACGGCATAGCTAACGTACATGGCTCCATAAAAAAAGGAGGGTTCAATCTTGTATTTTGTGCCACAATTGGAACATCTTTCATGCATTTTAAATAAAGAATTGATGTGATAGGGATTATTATTTAAATACATACTTTCCTCATGACACTTCGGACAACTTCCTGTTAAAATACTGTATATTTTGTTACCTTTTTTTAACATTTGCAAAAGTTTATTCAAAATTACAACTTTAGGAAGTTTATAACCCACAAACGCCCACAATAATGCTCAATGTTCATCATCTTTCCGTTGCTTTCGGAGGTGAATACTTATTTAAGGAAATTTCCTTTCGGTTAAATGGAGGTAATAGAGTTGGATTAATCGGTAAAAATGGAGCTGGGAAATCGACACTTTTAAAATTACTTGCTAAAGAAATAGCTCCGGATTCGGGAACACTGGCTACAGAAAAAGATATCCGTATCGGATTCTTAAAGCAAGATCTAGAATTTGAGCAGGGTAGGACTGTTTTACAAGAGGCTTATGAAGCTTTTGAGAAGATAAAGGAGATTGAAAGAGCCCTAGAAGAAGTAAATACTCAGCTTGCTGAGCGAACAGACTACGAGAGTGATTCCTATCATCAGTTGATGGTAGACTTAAATGATTTGACGCATTCCTACGAACTTCATGGAGGATATAACTATCAAGGGCGAACAGAGAGAATTTTAATAGGATTAGGATTTAAAAGGGAGGATTTCGATAAAGGAACCAATACCTTTTCCGGGGGGTGGCGAATGCGCATTGAGTTAGCAAAACTTTTACTTCAAAACAATGATGTCTTATTATTAGACGAGCCTACGAACCATTTGGATATAGATTCTATTTTGTGGCTAGAGCAATTCTTAGTGAACTATGCGGGGGCTTTGGTAATAGTTTCACACGATAAGATGTTCTTGGACCAGGTTACTAACAGGACCATTGAAATTTCCTTGGGAAGAATTTACGACTACAATAAACCGTATTCCGCATACTTGGTTCTTAGGGAAGAAATTAAAGCACAACAGTTA
>CAZWPZ010000128.1:0-33012 GCA_964636005.1 uncultured Eudoraea sp. | reverse complement strand
AAATTCTCATGGGCCTTTGATTTTGATGTGACCCATTCCAATATCCAAACTATAGGAGTTGGATTTAGCTCTTCACTAATCACAAGAAATATTTTTGGAGGTGCGGAAACCCTTAGCCTTTCTGCAGGTGGCACCTTTGGTCTTCTAAGCGATGACAGCTCAACGGAAGATTTTTTTACAGAAATTGGAGCCGACATCAATACGACCTTCCCAAGAATATGGTTCCCATTGGTCAACTGGAAAAAAATAATTCCCTATTATATGCTCCCGCAAACCCGTGTCTCTGTGGGGACTAGTTTTCAAAAGAACATTGGCCTGGATAAACAGACCTTTAATACCATTTTGGGATATAACTGGACTTCCAAAATAACCAATAAAAGCACTGTTGAATTGCTAAATGTACAGTTTGTAAATAATCTCAACCCAACTAGATATTATAATGTATATCAAAGTAGTTATGAGCAATTAAACGACATTGCAGCAGACCCACTTTATTCAGATAACCCGGATCTCAGCGATTTTTATGTCATGCCTGAAGGTCCAAACGGACCAGAATTAATAATTCCGGATGGTACCACCGGATTTACAAATGCAATTCTAACAGACCAGGTTCCATCAGATCCGGAAGATCAGGACGATGTAGCGAGCATTGAGGAAAGAAGAATCCGGTTAACCGAAAACAATCTGATTTTCGCCAGTAATTATAGCTTTATTAAAAACAACCGGGTAAATATTACCGATGAGAATTTTTATAGCTTTCGCTTCAAAGTGGAAAGTGCAGGTGCCTTACTTTCTGGTATCTCCAATATAATTGAATTTGACAAAAATGACAATGGGGACAGAACCGTTTTTGGCGTGCCCTTTTCGCAGTACTTTAAAACAGAATTCGAGTATATAAAACACTGGGATCTTTCCCGGTCAAACGTATTGGCATTTAGGAGTTTTGCCGGTATAGCCATTCCGTATGGAAATTCGACCAGTGTCCCATTCGTTCGTAGTTACTTTGGGGGTGGTTCCAATGATAATCGAGCATGGTTCCCATATTCCTTAGGACCCGGTTCCACAGACAATGTCAATGATTTTAATGAGGCTAACTTTAAAATTGCCTTAAATCTGGAATACAGGTTTCCTATTGTCGGAGATTTTAAAGGTGCCATTTTTGCGGATGCAGGGAATATTTGGAATGTATGGGATAATATTACAGACCCCGCAGCGGTTTTTGAAGGGTTTAAATCCCTTTCTGAAATAGCACTAGGGACGGGAATGGGAATACGCTACGATTTTACTTATTTTGTCTTTAGAGTTGATATGGGCTTCAAAACCTATAACCCAGCAAGATTACCCTCGGAAAGATGGTTTAGTGAATATAACTTTTCAAATGCTGTAATACAAATTGGTATCAACTATCCTTTTTAGTCCTTTAATTTATTTACTACATTTGCCAAATCTCATATAAAAACAAGACTTAAATTATGTCCCACAATATCAAAGCAGGAGTTGCCACAGGCGACGAAGTACAAAACATTTTCAACTATGCAAAAGAGAAGGGTTTTGCTCTTCCTGCGGTCAATGTAACTGGCTCCAATACCATTAATGCGGTTTTAGAAACGGCAGCAGCATTAAACGCACCCGTTATTATTCAGTTCTCCAATGGTGGGGCTCAATTTAATGCGGGTAAGGGATTGGCCAACGACAATCAAATTTCAGCCATAGAAGGTGCTATTGCCGGAGCCAAGCATATTCATCAATTGGCCGAAGCTTATGGTGCTACCGTTATTTTGCATACAGACCATTGTGCTAAGAAGTTATTACCTTGGATTGATGGTCTTTTGGATGCAAGCGAGAAGCATTACGAGGAAACAGGAAAGTCTCTTTTTAGCTCTCACATGATCGACTTGTCCGAAGAACCAATAAAAGAAAACATTGCTATCTGCAAAGAGTATCTTGCAAGAATGCGCAAAATGGATATGACCCTGGAAATTGAATTGGGAATAACTGGAGGTGAAGAAGATGGCGTAGATAACACCGATGTAGATGATTCTAAATTGTATACGCAACCAGAAGAAGTAGCTTATGCCTATGAAGAATTATCCAAGGTTAGTCATCGATTTACAGTAGCCGCTGCTTTTGGAAACGTACACGGTGTATACAAACCTGGAAATGTTAAACTTACCCCTAAAATATTACTAAATTCTCAAGACTTTATTTCTAAAAAATACGGGGTAGAAGAAAATCATATCGACTTTGTTTTCCATGGTGGTTCTGGATCGACTGTTGAAGAAATCCGTGAAGCAATCGGGTACGGAGTAATAAAAATGAATATCGACACAGATTTGCAATATGCTTTTATGGAAGGCATAAGAGATTATTTTGATGCAAAGTCGGACTATTTAAAGAGTCAGATTGGAAACCCTGATGGAGCAGAACAACCCAATAAGAAATTTTACGATCCAAGAGTTTGGCTACGTGAAGGTGAAAAAACATTTGTTACACGCCTAAAAAAAGCATTTGAAGATTTAAATAATATTAATACCCTCTAAGTATTCGATTGAGAATCTAAAAAAAGTATTATGTCAGCTTGGTTTAAAAGAAAGGAAAAAGGTATTCAAACAGCCACCGACCAAAAAAAAGACACCCCAAGGGGTCTTTGGTATAAATCACCAACAGGTAAAATTGTTGAATCAGAGGAGTTGGCCAAAAACTTTTATGTAAGTCCGGAAGACGATTACCATGTAAGGATTGGCAGTAAGGAATACTTTGAAATTCTATTCGATGACAATGCGTTTACGGAACTAGATTCAAAATTGACCTCCAAGGATCCTTTAAAGTTTGAAGACACAAAGAAATATCGCGAAAGGCTAAAGGCAGCACAAAAGAAGACTGGATTAAAAGATGCTGTACGTACTGCAGTAGGAAAATCTATGGGTAAAGAAGTGGTAATTTGCTGTATGGATTTTAGCTTTATTGGGGGGTCTATGGGAAGTGTAGTTGGTGAAAAAATAGCCCGGGGCATAGACTATTCTATTGAGAAAAGACTTCCATTTATAATGATATCCAAGTCTGGAGGAGCAAGAATGATGGAGGCTGCTTTGTCTCTGATGCAACTTGCCAAAACCTCCGCAAAACTGGCTCAGTTGGCAGAAGCGCAACTACCCTATGTTTCCCTTTGTACTGATCCCACTACAGGAGGAACCACGGCCTCTTATGCCATGCTTGGCGATATCAACATATCCGAGCCTGGAGCGCTCATAGGTTTTGCAGGACCTCGTGTAGTGAAAGAAGCTACTGGGAAGGATTTACCAAAGGGCTTTCAAACCGCAGAGTTTGTACTTGAAAATGGTTTCTTAGATTTCATAGCTCATAGACGGGATCTTAAGAAAAAGATTAATCTATATTTGGATCTTATTCAAAACAACCCTGTCAGAAAATAAGAACAACCTGCCTTTTGAGGCAGGTTTTTTTTTGGAATTATACAAAGAGAAATTCCCAACGATTTTTATAGGAGCCTAACTATCTAAATAAAGAAACATACTATTACCAACTAGTAAATTCGCCCTTGATGCGAGGTATGTTTATATCCAAGATTGTACTATGAAGGAATGCGTTATTCGGATTGGTTGAATTAACTTCTAAAAAATGTAATTCTAATGAACGCAATACAAAATAATTACTATCTTTGCGCTCGATTGAAAATCAATCAGATACATAAAAATCATTTAAAATAATATTGGAATGTATTTAACCAAAGAAGTGAAGACAGAAATCTTCAAGAAACATGGAGGTTCCGAGAGTAATACGGGGTCTACAGAAGGGCAGATTGCTCTATTTACCCATAGAATAAATCATTTAACCGGACACCTAAAAAACAACCAAAAGGACTATAACACAGAAAGGTCTTTGGTGCGATTAGTAGGGAAAAGAAGAAGTTTACTTGATTATTTAAAGAAAAAGGATATTGAAAAATATCGTAGCTTAATAAAAGAATTAAATATCAGAAAGTAATTTAAAGGGGAAGCCATGCTTCCCTTTTTTTTTAAATATAAAGTCCCGAAAGGGCAACAAAAAGCTTACTCATAGTTTTTCATTGGTCTACACAACAACACAACACTTGTCATATCAAATGACAGACCATTGTTTAACAACCTGATTACCTATCAGGTCTAATAAAATTTTATGATTCCAAAAACTTTTAAAGAGGTCATAGACCTCGGTGATGGTAGAGAAATTTCTATCGAAACCGGAAAACTTGCAAAACAGGCCCACGGTTCTGTTGTTGTGCAATCTGGCAAGTGCATGTTATTGTGTACGGTTGTCTCTAATTACAAATCTAGCGATGTAGACTTCTTACCCTTAACAGTAGACTACAGAGAAAAATTTGCTGCATCAGGACGATATCCAGGTGGCTTTTTTAAGAGAGAGGCCAGACCAAGTGACGGAGAGGTATTAACCATGAGACTTGTTGACCGAGTACTTAGACCTCTTTTCCCAAAAGATTATCACTCTGAAACACAGGTGATGATTCAATTAATGTCTCATGACGAAAACGTTATGCCAGATGCGATGGCAGGACTAGCAGCTTCCGCTGCAATTCAATTGTCTGACTTTCCATTTGAATGTGCAATATCGGAGGTAAGAATCGGACGAGTCGATGGTAATTTTATCATTAATCCTACCAGAGCACAATTAGAAGAGTCGGATATCGATATGGTAATCGGAGCCTCTGAAGAGTCGGTTATGATGGTTGAAGGGGAAATGAATGAGATTTCCGAAGAAGAAATGGTCGAAGCCATAAAATATGCACATGAAGCCATTAAGGTTCAATGTAAGGCTCAGATTAAACTAGCTGAAGCTTTCGGTAAAAAGGAAGTGAGAGAGTACGAACCTGAGACAGAGGATGCCGATTTGGAGAAGAAAGTATATCAGGCAGTTTATGATAAAGTATACGAGGTAGCCAAGGCAGGATCTTCAAAACACGAAAGAAGCGCTTCATTCAGTGCTATTAAAGAAGATCTTATCGCTACGTACAGTGAAGAAGAATTAGATGAATTTGGCGATCTTGTATCCAAATATTACTACAAAGCCGAAAAGGCAGCAGTACGGGATTTAACTTTAAATGAAGGTCTTAGATTAGACGGTCGTAAAACAGATGAAATAAGACCTATTTGGTGTGAAGTAGACTATCTTCCTTCTACACACGGATCGGCCATTTTCACCCGTGGTGAGACTCAGGCCTTAGCCACTGTTACCTTAGGAACTTCCAGAGAAGCGAACCAGATAGATATGCCTTCTTACGAAGGAGAAGAAACGTTTTATTTACACTATAACTTCCCTCCGTTCTCAACAGGTGAAGCTCGCCCAATACGGGGGACTTCCAGACGAGAAGTAGGGCATGGAAATCTTGCTCAAAGAGCATTAAAGGGAATGATTCCGGACGACTGTCCTTATACGGTTCGGGTGGTATCCGAGGTTCTAGAGAGTAATGGTTCTTCTTCTATGGCCACGGTATGTTCTGGAACCATGGCCTTAATGGATGCCGGAGTGCAATTGATAAAGCCTGTCTCTGGTATTGCGATGGGTCTGATTTCAGATGCTGAATCTGGCAACTATGCGGTATTATCCGATATACTTGGAGATGAAGATCATCTTGGAGACATGGACTTCAAGGTAACCGGAACTGCAGATGGTATTACTGCATGTCAGATGGACATTAAGGTAAAGGGGTTGTCCTATGAAATACTTGTAAAAGCTTTAATGCAGGCAAGAGAAGGACGACTTCATATACTCGGTAAACTTACCGATACCATTGCGACACCAAATGCCACTGTAAAAGCACATGCTCCCAAAATGGTTACTGTTACCATTCCAGGAGACTATATTGGTGCCCTAATTGGTCCTGGCGGTAAAGTTATTCAGGAACTTCAAAAAGCTACTGGCACTACTATTGTCATAAATGAAGATCCGGTAACGGAAGAAGGTCAGGTCGAAATATTAGGTACAAACCAAGATGGAATTGACGCTGTATTGGCAAAAATTGACTCTATTACATTTAAGCCTGTTGTAGGAAGCGTCTACGAGGTGAAGGTCATTAAAATGTTAGATTTTGGTGCCGTAGTAGAATATGTAGAAGCGCCTGGCAACGAAGTTCTTTTACATGTATCCGAATTGGCATGGGAACGAACAGAAAAAGTTTCTGATGTTGTTAACATGGGCGATGTTTTTGATGTTAAGTACTTCGGTATAGACTCTAGAACTAGAAAAGAGAAAGTATCTCGAAAGGCTCTTCTGGAAAAACCAGAAGGTTACAAGGAACGCCCACCGAGAGAAAATAGAGATAGAGGCAGAAACGACCGAAACCGAGATCGTAAGCCTAGAAGAGACTAAGTAACTCTCCTTATACAAACCCCCTGAAATCAGGGGGTTTTTTTGTTTCCCCCTTCTCACTATTAAATTTCTATGGTCTTATTGTAACATTTGAGTGATTTTTACGTATAAGTATATGCAGTCTATGCATTTTTGAACGTAATAAAGGAAAAACCCAATGAGACAGCTAAAGATTACAAAACAGGTAACCAATAGGGAAACCGCTTCATTAGACAAGTATTTACAGGAGATAGGTAAAGTTGACCTTATTACAGCCGATGAAGAGGTAGAATTGGCACAAAGAATAAAAGCTGGAGATCAAATAGCCTTAGAAAAACTTACTAAAGCTAACCTTCGATTTGTAGTTTCTGTGGCAAAACAGTATCAAAACCAAGGGTTAACCTTACCCGATTTAATTAATGAAGGGAATCTGGGCCTGATTAAAGCTGCTCAGAGGTTTGATGAGACCAGGGGATTTAAGTTTATCTCCTACGCCGTTTGGTGGATACGTCAGTCTATCTTGCAAGCACTAGCAGAACAATCGCGTATTGTTAGACTTCCGTTGAATAAAATTGGTTCCATCAATAAAATAAACAAGACCTTTGCATTCCTAGAACAAGCACACGAAAGAATACCTTCTGCCGAAGAGATTGCAAAGGAATTAGACATGACTGTTGAAGATGTAAAACAGTCCTTAAAAAACTCGGGGCGACATGTATCTATGGACGCACCGTTAATTGATGGAGAAGATTCTAACCTATACGATGTCTTACGCAGCGGTGAATCTCCAAATCCGGATAAAGAATTATTACATGAGTCTTTGCGCACAGAGATTGAGAGAGCTTTAGAAACATTAACTCCGCGAGAGGCCGATGTAATTCGACTATATTTCGGACTTGCAGGTCAACACTCTATGACTCTTGAGGAAATCGGTGAGACTTTTGACCTTACCAGAGAAAGAGTTCGACAAATAAAAGAAAAAGCAATAAGAAGACTAAAACACACTTCTAGAAGTAAAATATTAAAGACCTATCTCGGCTAAAATAGCTGGGCGTCAAATTATGGCTAATTCCTAACCCAAATTGGAAATTAGTATTAAAAATTGTAATTTGTGCACATAACAACAGTTATCATGACTGTTCGTTTTTTGATTGATGAATAAACTCCGGCTGATTACCGGAGTTTTTTCATGTCAGACCGTTTTCCGTTTTCTAAGCTAACTCCTTGAGTGAAACTAATTTCACTACAAACAATAGTTTTGTAATTAAGCTTCCGTAATTTTAGATTGCACCTAAACTTTATTAGGTAAGTGCCACATCTATTCTGTATATTTAACCTTATATCATTCTAAACCATAGATACCATGCCATTTAAAGCTGCGTTACAACTTCTCTCTTTATCAACACTTTTGCTTCTTACCTTCGTCTCTTGCAATTCGGAAAACAAAGTAAGGCTTGCAGAAGATGCTGCGGATGTAAAATTTAACGTCCCTAAAGATTTCACCTTAACTGAAATTTATCACCAAAGTGAAGAAAAACAGGGCTCATGGGTAGCCCTTGCCGAAGACGACAATGGAACGTTCTACGCCTGCGACCAAAGAGGAAAGATATACTTTTTTAAAAGACCTGAAAATAATGGCGTGGTTAGTAGAAATTCGGTGGATAGCCTTAAACTAAATATAGGTGAAGCCCACGGCCTCCTCTGGGCCTTTAATAGTCTCTATGTAGCGGTGAATAAAAACTGGGAAGACCAATCAGATAATGAGGAGACTCGAGGCAGTGGCATTTACAGAATTACCGATAGTACTGGTGATGGGGAATTAGATTCGGTAGAAATGCTTTTAAAGCTCGAAGGGGCTGGAGAACATGGTCCACATAGCTTTGTTCTTAGTCCTGATGGTAATGAAATATATTTTATAGCAGGGAACCATGTTTTAGTCCCAGACTCTTTAAAAAAGAATAGCACATTACCGACGAATTGGGGAGAAGATAATTTGTTTCCTCCTTACTTAGATGCAAGAGGACATGCAAATGATATCAAGGCCCCTGGAGGTTGGATAGCGAAGTTTGATGAAAACGGGGATAATTGGGAACTGGTTTCTGCCGGGTTTAGAAACCCTTTCGACTTTGCGTTCAATTCGGATGGTGAATTGTTTGCCTACGATGCAGATATGGAATGGGATATAGGCATGCCTTGGTATAGACCAACAAGAGTATGCCACGTTATCCCGGGAAGCGAATTTGGATGGAGAACAGGGTCTGGTAAGTGGCCCGCCTACTATCCGGATAATTTACCTGCTGTTCACAATTTAGAACAAGGATCTCCTACTGCCGTAGTCTCGGCTACTAATCTAAAGTTCCCGTCTAAATACCGTTCTGGTATTTTTATTATGGATTGGAGTTTCGGAACTATTTATCACATCGATTTGGTACCTCAAGGCAGTAGTTATTCGGGTATAAGAGAGGAATTCTTGTCGGGAACGCCATTGCCACTGACCGATATGATCGTCGGTAAAGATGGTAATCTCTATTTCGCCACCGGAGGGAGGGGTCTCGATTCTAGATTATACCGGTTAAGCTATAAGGGGGAACTTGAATCTGAAAAAGAAATCAAGGAAGATAGTAAAGCAGAAGAATTAAGGGCGCTTCGACATAAAATTGAAAACTATCGCTCCTTAAATGAAGAGAAGGCCATAGCCCTGGCTTGGGACAATCTCAATCACAAGGACCGTTTTATTCGTTATGCTTCCCGAATCTGCTTGGAAAACATATCTAAGGCCCTATGGGTAGATAAATTTTCAAAAGAATCTGACGAGATTAAAGTTATAGAGGCTGGGATAGCCTTAGCGAGACAGGACAATCCCGAGGATAAAAATCTAATACTGAGTAAGCTAAATAACATCAATTGGAACGATTTATCAGAAAGTCAGAAAATTGATCTATTGAGAAATTACGCCCTCGTATTTATTCGGATGGGTGCTCCAACAAAGTCAATGGCTAATCAAATAAACAAAAAACTAAGCGCTCAATTTCCTTCGGAAAGTGATATGCTTAACAGAGAATTAGCCTCTATTCTTGTTTATTTAGAGGAACCCAAGGCTGTAGAGAACGCTGTCGCTTTACTTGAAAAGCATACGAAAGAAAAAACCCAAATAGACAGTGGAATGCTTTCCGAAGAAGCTACATTAAGGAGCGAACAGTACGGTCCGCTAATTCGAGAGGTTATTGCAAAAATGCCTCCTGGCGAAGCAATTTATTACGGTGTTCTGCTTAGTCATGCCAAATCAGGTTGGACGAAAGAATTAAGAGAAAAATACTTTATGTGGTTCTATGATGTATTAAGTGCTAAAGGAGGTATGAGCTTCAAGGCATATATGGAAAATGTTCGCTTGCAAGCAATGCGCAATGTTCCAGAAGATGAAAGAGCTTATTTTGAAGAACTCTCTGGTGTTTACTCTCCAAATACCGTTATGGAAGATTTACCGCAACCTATAGGTCCTGGTGGAAATTACAGTGGTCAAACCATCAGCGGTTATGTCTGGGGGGATAAGATGAAAAATTATAATGGAACTGTGGAAGCTGGTAAAAGAGCATACGAGGCAGCTTTATGTGTTTTGTGTCACAGGATGAACGGAGAGGGAGGTGCTACCGGACCAGATCTAACGCAGATTAGATCAAAATTTAGTAAATACGACCTAATGTTCGCAATTTATAGTCCGAATGACGAAATTTCCGACCAATACGCATTCACTTTGTTTCATCTAGATACGGACAAAAAAATTGCTGGCAGAATACTTTCAGAGTCCAAAGACTCTGTAAAAATAATGCCAAACCCTTTAAACACCTCCTATACTGTGCAATTAGCAAAGTCCTCCATAATCAAGAAAGAACTTTCACCAATTTCGCCAATGCCGGCCGGACTTCTCAATAGACTAAACGAACAAGAAATAGCAGATCTGTTTGCTTATTTACTCTCTGGAGGAGATGAAAATGATGAAATCTATGCAAATAGTAATAACCAATAATAATATATTACTAGGTAAGAAGGGGACCTTTGGTTATCCCATTAAATTCAAAAGGTATTGAATGGATACGCAATAAAAACCTAGGGAATATGTATTTTTGTCACCGAATTAAAGGTATCTGAAATGAGCGAGGTTTTAATTGCCCCTTCTTTATTGGCAGCAGATTTTGGGAATTTACATAAGGATGTAAAAATGGTAGACGAAAGTTCTGCCAAATGGCATCATATTGATGTCATGGACGGCGTTTTTGTTCCTAATATTTCTTTTGGCATGCCTGTGATTAAGAGTATTGCATCTGTGGCTAAAAAGCCCTTAGATGTACATCTTATGATAATCGAACCAGATCGTTATATCAAGGAGTTTGTAGAATTAGGTGCAGCCATCCTTACCGTACATTATGAAGCCTGTACCCATCTGCACAGAACTATTCAATTTATTAAAAAAGAAGGTATTAAAGCAGGCGTCGCTATAAACCCACATACTCCTATTTCATTATTGGAAGATATACTTTTAGATATCGATTTAGTATGTGTCATGAGCGTGAACCCAGGCTATGGCGGGCAAAAATTTATTGAAAATACCTATGACAAAGTCAGAGCCCTAAAAAGCCTTATTCGAAAAAAGAACTCTAAAGCATTAATTGAAATAGACGGAGGTGTAAACGCTCAAAATGCTGGTCAACTAGTTAAAGCTGGAGCAGATGTGCTGGTTGCAGGAAGCTTCGTCTTTAATGCTTCAGATCCTCTTTCGGTTATAGGAGAACTACAAGGCCTTGCAAATTCTAAGTAGCGTCCAATAAATACTTAATGATATCCGTAGTAGTTACCATACCTACAAGCTCCCCATCTTGTACTACTGGAAGGGAATGGAATTCTCTTTTTACAAAAATCTCGGAGACTTCCCTTATTGAAGCCTCTGGACTAACCGTTTCTAATTGGCCAATCATTAACTGTTGTATGGTAAACATCTCGTAAATAGAAGAAGCAATATTTTCTTCTTCTCTATAAGCACCATCGGCAAAACTAATCCTCAAAATATCATTCAAGCTTAAAAGGCCAACAATTTTTCCTTTTTCTAAAACAGGAATATGTCTTATTTTATGTTTTTTAAAAAGGTATTCGGCCTGTTCTAAACCTTCATTAACATCAAGTGTAATTAGGTTTCTTGTCATAATCTCTGATACCGGAACTTCTATTTGTACATTCATGACATTCGATTTAATAATTATAGTTTAAAGTTCCCATAATATCAGGATTTAAAGAATGATAAAAATCATATAAATTTTACTTATTTATGTTATTTTAAAAGTACCATTGCTCCTTTTCCCTTTTAAAAAGCTAAAAAATAACTTCTTTTCTGACACTTATATTCCACTTTTAATAATAATAAATTACATAGTTTTGTGTGTTTATTATAAATCTTACTATCAAAGCCACAGAAAAAAATGAACTCTATTGATCTATTAATTGTTGGCGGTGGTCCGATTGGAATAGCCTGTGGCCTGGAAGCTAAGAAAAACGGGGTTTCCTATGTTATTATAGAAAAAGGTCCCATTGTTAATTCTCTTTTCAATTATCCGGTAAATATGCAATTCTTTTCTTCCTCCGAAAGACTAGAAATTGACGAAATCCCTTTTATAAGTATTGAGGCTAAGCCAAAAAGAAATGAAGCCTTGGAATACTATCGCAGAATTGTAACTTCCAATAGTCTGAAATTAAATTTATTTGAAGAGGTTAAGGATATTAAAAAAGAGCAGGACTATTTTCAAGTAACCACTTCCAAAGGATACTATATAGCCAAAAATGTCATTATTGCCACGGGGTTCTATGACCTTCCCAATTTATTAAATGTTTCTGGAGAAGATTTAGACAAGGTTTCTCACTATTATAAAGACCCACATTTTTATGCAGGCCAAAAACTTGCTGTTATTGGAGCAAGTAACTCTTCTATTGATGCTGCCTTAGAATGCTGGCGCAAAGGAGCCGAGGTCACTTTGATCATAAGAGGTGAGGAAATTGGAAAACGGGTTAAATATTGGGTGAGACCCGACATCATAAACAGAATTGAAGAAGGTAGTATAAAGGCTTATTTTAAAAGCGAAGTGATCCGTATTGAACCATCAGAAATTATAATCAACACCCCTGAGGGCAAAGAGACTATTGCTAATGACTTTGTTCTCGCTCTCACTGGCTATAAACCTGATTTCGAATTTCTGGAAAGAACTGGTGTCCATTTATCAAAAGATGAAAAACGCCTCCCGGATTACGATCCAGAGACTATGGAAACCAATATAAACGGCTTATTTCTAGCGGGAGTAATCTGTGGAGGCATGGAAACACACAAATGGTTTATCGAGAATTCTAGAATCCACGCAAAGATGATTATTAAAGCTATTGTGAATAAAGAAAAAAATACAACATCTAACTAGGGACATTAAGAATGCAAAAAATTGCTTTGGCCATACACGGTGGTGCTGGAACTTTGGTAAAAGGTATGATGACCAAGGAACTAGAGACCCGATATAAAAAAGACTTGAAAGAAGCCTTGCAAAGAGGATATACTTTGTTGGAAAAGGGTGGCTCCGCAATAGATGCGGTTGAAGAAAGTGTAAAAAGCCTGGAAGACTCTCCCTTGTTCAATGCGGGAAAAGGAAGTGTGTTTACCGCATTAGGTGAACATGAGATGGATGCCTCTATCATGGAAGGAAAGAACAAAAATGCGGGAGCCGTATCTCTGGTCAGCGGCATACGTAATCCTGTTTCTCTTGCACGAGATGTAATGGAAAAAAGTGAGCATGTCTTTTTAGCTGGGGAAGGGGCGATGACTTTTGCCAAAACTTTGAACTACGGGCTAGAAAATAAAGACTATTTTTTTGATTCTTTACGATACACACAGTGGCAGGAATTAAAGGGAACAGAAAATTTTCAATTAGACCATTCGCTAAAAAAGGATTCCAAATTTGGGACAGTAGGCGCAGTTGCCTGTGATTCATCCGGAAATTTAGCTGCTGCAACTTCTACTGGGGGTATGACTAACAAGCGATTTGGAAGAATAGGTGATAGTTCTTTAATTGGGATCGGTAATTATGCCAACAATAGCACCTGTGCCGTATCCTGCACGGGCAGCGGTGAATATTTTATAAGAGGCGTAGTTGCCTATGATGTTTCTTGTTTAATGGAGTTCCGTGGTTTAAGTCTAGAAGAAGCAACGGAATTAGTGATACATAAAAGATTATCTGCAATTGGTGGAGATGGAGGTCTAATCGCAGTAGACGCCAAAGGAAACCTATCCATGCCCTTCAATACCGAAGGTATGTACAGAGCTTCTAAATCATTTAAGAAAAGAGAAGTAATTGCTATTTACGGAGATTAAGAATTTAAAAAAGGTGCATCTAAGGGGAGTACTCTAACCTTTCCCTTGCGAAGGTTAAATCTATCACCATTTGCTAGCACGTGTGTTTTGAGGTTTACTAAAGACATAGGTGTTCCTTCGGAAAGAACACTTTGATTGTTGTGTTTCAGTTTTCTGGGATCGAACATGATAACCATACCAGACCCAATAACTTCGAAGGTACTTCCACCTTTAATCACTAATCCCGTATCTTCTGCTAACCCCACTCCCATCATATTTGGGAATCGCGCTATAGCTTCCGCCAGTCTACCAAATCTGCCTCGCCTTATAAAGTGCGAATCTATTATAAGATTGGATATAAAGTTCATTCCTGCATCCATACGAACAGCTCCTTTGAAAAAAGATTCAGTACTGCTACCTCCACTAATCATCTCATTCGACATGCACATTGCTCCTGCACTGGTACCCGCTACTACCAGATGGCCTTCATGGTATCTAGAAAGCATTAAGTCATGCAAAGGAGTATTGCCAATCCGTGCAGTAATTTTCGACTGATCCCCTCCTGAAAACATAACGCATTGGGCAGTAGACACTAAATGTAACGCGTCTCTAGATTCTGCCTCTTTTCGGGTCCGAATATCCAGTATTTCCACATTTTTACTGCCCAGCCTGCCAAAAGCTTCTATATAGTTCTTACTAACCTCCATGGGTATACTAGAGGCAGTAGGTACTACTACAATTTTTGATTCTACCCCGCCACTTTCCTTCACAACTCTGGAAAGTATACCATCTTCTATAAATTCCAAGCTAAATTGTTCTTCGTTCTGAATTCCCTTGTCCTCATTTCCCCCTATAGGAATTAACGTACCCTTTACCACCATATCTATGTTTTCTAACAGGCAAAAATAAAGCTATTGTACTAAAAAATGTTATATATTTAAGAAATTAGTCCATAAAGGAAAGCCATCTTTTTAAGACATCGTACTTACAAATACTATTGATAGAAATTTTCTTTTAGAACCCTAAAATTAAAACGTATGAAAATAAGAGAGATTAATGCCATGAGAGGACCCAATTATTGGTCCATTAGAAGACATAAATTAATTGTAATGGTTCTAGACCTAGAAGAAATGGAAGAGAAACCAACAAACAAGGTGGAAGGTTTCGCAGATCGATTAAAAGAAATGTTTCCCAGCATGTATTCTCACCGTTGCAGCAAAGGTTGTGAAGGCGGATTTTTTATGCGTGTTGATGAGGGTACATGGATGGGGCATGTCATAGAACATATCGCATTAGAAATCCAAACTCTTGCAGGGATGGACACGGGTTTTGGAAGAACCAGAGGTTATGGTGAAGAAGGTGTTTATCATGTCGTTTTTTCTTATATAGAAGAATCTGTAGGGAGGTATGCAGCCAAAGCAGCAGTCAGTATTTGTGAGGCATTGATAGCAGGAGATTCGTACGATTTAGAAGAGGATATTCAGCGGATGCGAGAATTGAGAGAAGCAGAGCGTCTGGGGCCCAGTACTGGGTCTATTGTTGAAGAAGCAGAAAGCCGGGGCATTCCCTGGATACGACTCAACAAATACTCTTTGGTTCAGTTGGGTTATGGTGCTAATCAAAAGCGAATACAAGCTACTGTTACCAGCGAAACTAGCAGTATAGGAGTGGAGTTAGCTTGTGACAAAGAAGATACCAAATATTTGCTGGAGCAAGCAGAGGTGGAAGTCCCACGAGGAGATATAATTAGTAGAGAAAGTAGTCTGGAATCGGCCTGTAGGTATGTTGGTTACCCTTTAGTAATAAAACCAATTGATGGGAATCACGGACGAGGAATTACTGTGGATATCAACTCATATGAGGCTGCGCTGGAAGGGTTTAAAGCTGCCAAAGAAGTCTCAAGAAGGGTAATAGTAGAGAAATACATTACCGGTGAGGATTATCGTTTGCTGGTGATTAACAACACCTTTGTGGCCGCCGCCAAGAGAACACCAGCACATGTAGTAGGAGATGGAAAATCTTCCATTACCGAGTTAGTGGAGGAAGTCAATAAAGACCCAAGAAGAGGATATGGTCATGAAAAAGTACTGACAGCCATTACCATAAACGAATTGACTAAAACTATCATTTCTGATGCCGGTTATACTCCAGATTCCGTTCTCGCCGAAGGTGAGATGCTGATTCTAAAGGATACAGCAAATTTAAGCACTGGTGGGACTGCAGAAGATGTGACGGATATTGTACACCCGGCAAATGTGGCCATGGCAGAAAGAATTTCAAAAATAATCGATTTAGATATATGCGGCATTGATGTCATGACATCAGATATTAGTCAACCTCTTTCGGATACTGGTGGAGCAGTATTAGAAGTTAATGCTGGACCTGGATTTAGAATGCATCTGGCACCTACTTCCGGGTTGCCACGGAACGTAGCAGCTCCGGTTGTTGACAAGTTATTCCCCCAAAAGGGAGATACAGGGAGAATCCCAATTGTTGCTATTACCGGTACTAATGGAAAAACTACTACCAGCAGACTTATTGCCCATATTGCGAAAATGAATGGAAAAAGAGTGGGATATACCACCAGTGATGGAGTATATATTCAAAATCGAATGCTTATGAAAGGGGACTGTACAGGTCCTGCAAGCGCAGAATTTGTATTGAAGGACCCAACAGTAAATTTTGCAGTACTGGAATCCGCGCGAGGCGGTTTACTCCGAGCCGGTTTAGGATTTAAACATTGTGATGTAGCCATTGTAACTAACATTTCTGCAGATCATCTGGGATTGAAAGGAATTCATACAGTAGAACAGCTTGCAAGAGTAAAAGGAGTTGTTCCGGAAACAGTTCTTCCGGATGGCTATGCTATTTTAAATGCGGATGATGATTTAGTCTATGATATGCGACGGAATATAAATTGTAATCTCGCCTTATTTTCTATGGATGAAGAAAACCCAAGAATAAAAGCATTACAAAGAATTGGCGGAATTACTGCAGTTTATGAAAACGGCTACGTTACCCTTTGTAAAGGCGTTTGGAAAATGCGCCTGATGAAAGTAGAAAATATTCCTCTGACCTATGGCGGCAAAGCTAAATTTATGATCCAGAATATTCTTCCTGCGGTTATAGCAGCCAATGTGCAGGGAATTAGTATTGAAGATACCAAAGCAGCTCTGGAAACATTTGTTCCTTCTGCTTCGAGCACGCCAGGACGTCTGAACCTTTTTAAATTCAAAAATTTTAATATACTGCTAGATTATGCACACAACCCTGCTGGAATGCGCGCTTTACAGAAATTTACAAATAATCTGGATGCCACTGTAAAAGTTGGGATAATTGCGGGAATAGGCGATCGACGAGAAGAAGACAATAACGAAATGGGCAGTATAGCAGCAGAAATGTTCGACGAAATTATTATCCGGCAAGACAAAAACCTAAGAGGGAAGTCGGAAAGTGAATTGATCAATATGTTAGATTCTGGGATTAGAATGAAAGATCCGAATAAAAAAACTACGATTATCCCGTCGGAACGAGATGCAATAACCCATGCTGTTCAAAACGCCCAGAAAGGCTCATTGATTGTGCTCTGCAGTGATGTGGTTCCAGATGCCCTGGAGTTGGTTAAAGAATTAAAGGATAAAGAGCTTGCATAACCAAATTCTAGGTGCTACTCAAAATCAGGATGGCAAAAAAACATCTTGAAAAAATCACCGTCTTTTACGATGTAATGACCCATAGTTTGTTTATGCGTTATCTACCCGTTTATGTATAATACAATAGCAAAAAGCATTAAGCCTTCCAAATACATGGAATAGCTAGGAGAATACATTAAACCACATTTAGATCTATGATTTATTTCCAATACTGGAACAGGGCGCCATCCTGACCAAAAACTGGATCTTTTTTTGGTATTGGTAATTGACGAATTCTATCTACAGAAACCAGGTGTTTGTCTTTTTCATCAAAAACCATATCCCATTTGGCGCCATTCGGATACCCTCCAATAGCCTCATATGATTTCTGGTTGTCTAGTGAATAATGGCCAACCCCCGCTGGAATAAGTATAACATCACCAGCTTTTACTGTAACTACAGAGCCATATTTTCCACCTAATTTTAAATCCACTTCTCCCCTATCAATACCAATCACTTCATGTGTGGTACTATGGTAATGGTTTTGTGTCATGATAATGTCCTTCCAATTATTTGTCCAATTATTAGCTGCAAAAACAGCTTTAAACGAACTGGCAGACTTTATTCCTGTATGTTTAAAAACATTCCTGTAAATGATGACAGGAAATCTATTATTAGGTGTTATTCCGTCGTCTTTAAAATTTAGTATTTCTGGTTCTATCATGATTTCGAAATTGGTTTTAGTTTGAAATAGGTTAAAGCAAGCGACATTACCACTAATACAGCCAAGAAAAAGTAGCTTAAAATTAGATTAGTCATATTCGATATAAATCCAATAATGACTGGCCCGATAAGAAAACCCAGGAATCCGATTCCCGAAACAAATGAAATGGAAACAGAAGCAGGTACATGTTTTGTCCTACCGGCAAGCCTGAACAATTCAGGTATGATAACCGAAAGACCTAGGCCCAATAAGCCAAAGCCAAACACAGATAAATATAGATTAGACGTTAGTATTAGAGTATATGCCACCAAGGCAATTACACAACCGTAAACGATAACCTTAACGGCCCCATGTTTTTCGCTGAATCCGTCGCCTAAAAACCTTCCCACAGTCATAAACAAGGAGAAAGCTATAAATCCAAGTCCAGCCATCTCTTCTGAAACTTTTACAATATCAAAAAGAAAAAGGTTGCTCCAATGTTCTACAGCTCCTTCATTGCACATGATTATAAATGCAACTATTGCTAATATAACAAGTGGACGCATTTTTTTTAAACCACCTGCCCTCTCTTTGACCTTAACTTTGGCGTCCCTTATGTGATAATAATGCCTAGCCACCAAAATATTGCTCACAGTAATAAATCCAAAAATCACGAGCATATGCAAATAGGGTACTGAGATGACACCCATTAGAATACTACCAGCGCTTGCCCCAATAAAACCGCCTAAGCTAAAAAACCCGTGGGCCGATGACATAAAATTGATTTTTTGTCGATTCTCAATTGTCGATACCAGAGCATTCATAGAAACATCTGTAAATCCCGAAAAAATACCAGTAAAAAATAGGCATATACAAAGGAACGTATAATCTGGCACAGCCAAGGGTATGTTAAAAAGAAAGGCATAAATAATCAAACCAAAGAAAGTAGACCTTCCCAAACCCATTTTTTTGTTGACAATTGGAACCAAGGGAATAGCTACGAGAATACCAAGGGCTAGGCAGAACAACGCAAATCCTATATGCCCATCATTAAGCCCAAATTTTGTTTTTATATATGGAAGATAAAGTACCCATGTACCCGTTATGATGTTTAATGAGGCAAATACCCAGACAGGTGCGAAGTATTTCAAATTTGTTAAGATAAGTAGTAATGATTTCATTAAATAACATTTAAAACACAAAGAAAGGCTGGTATTATATTAAATGCTGACGCAAAATATTCCTATTTAAACATGATTTATTCCTTTAATCAATTCATTTTGTAATTTATTATTAATATTGTGTTAATGAAAGCCGCTTATCAACATATAGACCTTCAATTTGAGAGTTCTTTTCGACTCGAAAGGTTCGACCAGGCCAACCCATGTAAACACAATGGATTACACCTGCACCATGGATATGAAATTGTGTATGTAAAAAGTGGAAAAGGCACAATTAAAGTTGAGGACAAAGAAGTTCATTATGATGATGGAACTCTAGTACTAATAGGCCCATCTATTCCTCATTTTGGTTTCTCCAATACCACATATCCAGATAATTTTGAAGTTGTTATTCACTTTGATGATGAATTTGTACAAAATCGAATTGGTGCGTTCCCTGAGTTTTCGAGTATTCACAAATTGATTGAAAGCTCAAAAAGAATCTTGGTATTTGATTGCCAAACCAAAAAAGAAGTAACCCCATTGTTCGACAGAATTACCAAACTCAATCCGACAGAACAATTAATATCCATATTCGAATTACTCTCCAAGCTATCAAAAGTAAAAACACACCAAAGTCTATTAGGTAAAGATCTAGGTGAACACTTTGCTCAGAGTAAACAAATAAAAAAAGTGTTTGATTTTATTAATGAAAATTTTCACTCTCAAATTAGCACACGGGACATAGCTGCTCAGGTAAGCTTGACCACAAATTCATTTTGTAGAATGTTTAAAAATTTGACTGGAAAATCATTTATAACCTACCTAAATGATTATAGAATTCATAGGGCTACATTACTGTTAGAAGTTACCGATGCAAGCATTTCCCAAATTATGCGTGAATGCGGCTTCGAAAATCCTTCTTATTTCGCTAGAGTTTTTTTTCAAGCAAAAAAGCTACAACCGACTGAATACAGAAATAACATTCGTAAATCAAAACTTTCGAATTAGTTTAAGTATTTCTGGTCTACATAGGATAATGGTCTCCTTGGATTCTAAGACCTACAAGGCTCCGCCTTGAAAGTAAAAATCCCAAACTTAATCCTAGTAGAAAGGGATTACCTTCGGTTTTCCCTACAAGGCTCCGCCTTGAAAGTAAAAATCCCAAACTTACAAATTCAAGCGAGCTTGATTTGACGTTTGGGATTTTTACTTATTCGTGACCCCGGAGGGATTCAAACCCCCAACCCTCAGAGCCGAAATCTGATGCGCTATTCAGTTGCGCCACGGGGCCGTATTGGTTAATGCTAATCTGATTCAAATTAGCCTGCGCAAGTTACATAAAAAGAAATTTCTGCTCTAAAAATGTTGGCCAAATTCTTTAATAAATTAAAAGGTTGGCTGTAAACCATGAAGAATCAACAAAAGGGTCTTCAAACCTCTTTTATTATATTCCCAAAACCTGACAGAAAACTATTATTCCCCTAGCTTAGATGCCGCCGAACAATACCCGAAATGGTTTTACCATCCGCCTTGCCAGCAAGTTCTTTAGATACCAGACCCATAACTTTACCCATATCCTTCATACTACTTGCTTCCACTTTGGCAATAGCCGCAACTACCACCTTTTCAATTTCATCTTCCCCTAACTGTTCCGGTAAGAACTTCTCAATAACAGCGGCCTGTGCAAGTTCGGGAGCAGCCAAATCCTCCCTACCCTGCTCGGTGTAGATTGCTGCACTGTCTTTTCGTTGTTTAACGAGTTTCTGAATCAATTTAATTTCATCTTCTTCTGAAACACCTGCTTCCGAAGCACCCTTATCCGTTTGTAAAAGTAACAGTGAGGATTTGATTGCTCGTAATGACTCTAAAGCAACCGTATCTTTGGCCCTCATTGCCAACTTCATCTCATCCATCACTTTTTTCTGTAAACTCATATCAAAAATTTAGTGTTTGAAGATAAAAAATAAACCCGAAAATGCAGGGCATCTTCGGGTTCAATTACTAGAAATTTAATTGCTTCTTTAATCTACATTATCGTGGAGGAACGAATTATTGGAACGCAATTGAATTTCATCATTACTGTCCTCTCCTAAGGTTGTTCTGGACACCTTCCCATGATTCGGTCTTTCATTAAGATCCACACCTTGTCTTTTATAGGCAGGCTCCTTTTCTATTTCATCAATATTACTAACGTTATTCTGAAACTTGTAGTTAAAGTCTTTTAATTTTCTTCTCCTTTCATCCGCTCTGGCCTTTAGAATTTCTTCAATAGGCGAATTGACAGGGTCTTCATCAACCTCTTTTGGAGTGGCTGCTTCACTCTGCTGTTCGTTTATAGTTTTCTTCTCAAAGACTAATTCATCTTCTCTGATTTTAGGATCAAATTCTTCCGCCTTAGACTTAGCCCCAGTTAACTTGTTCTCCAAGTCCATATAGTCATCCAAACTATATCTTGTCTCCCCTTCCTTTTTGTATTCTAAAACGGGAATCACCTCTATATGCTCTTCTACTTCAATTTCATTGACCTCCTCCTCATCTAGGGTAAAAGTAATCACGTTAGTTGCGTCTTCCTTTTCAGTAGATTCTTCCAATGGAAGATCAAATAGTAATGAGGTTTGCTCTTTCTTTTCCTTAAAAGACACCACTTCAGGGTCTATCACGTCTATGTCGCGTATCGCCTTTTTGGTATCCACAATGATAAATTCTTCTTCATCTACTCCTTCCGCTATTACCTCCTCATAGAAGACATTAAAATTTCGTATATAGTTTGTGGTAGGAATTAAATCTATCGTCTCTTCTTCTTCTAAGGTGTGACGTATAATTGGTTCTACCGGTTCTACTTCTATAACTTGCTCGTCGTATACATTTTGTTCAGACAGATTCTGTTCTGCTTTTTGCTCATCCTCCAGGGTGTGGATAATCTTTTTGGTTTCTGTGTTAACAATTTCATCTTGTTGATCTACATTAAAACCAGTCGCAATTACAGTTACTGCTATGGCATCTCCAAGGTTTTCATCTTCACCAACACCCATAATAATATTAGCTCCATGACCTGCCTCTATTTGAATATGATCATTTATTTCCCCAATTTCATCTATGGTTATTTCCTGTGCACCGGAAACTATTAATAACAATACATTCTTAGCTCCAGTAATTTTGTTGTCATTTAAAAGAGGAGAGTCTAAGGCTTTCATAATTGCTTCCTGGGCTCTAGCAGATCCTGAAGCGGTTGAAGACCCCATAATGGCAGTCCCACTATTAGACAATACCGTCTTCGCATCCCGCAAGTCAATGTTCTGTGTATAATGGTGTGTAATAACCTCAGCTATTCCTCTGGCAGCTGTTGCAAGAACTTCATCAGCTTTAGAGAATCCCGCCTTAAATCCTAAATTTCCATAGACCTCTCGTAGTTTGTTGTTATTAATTACAATTAAAGAGTCTACATTAGACCTAAGTTTTTCAATACCTTTTTGCGCCTGCTCACATCTCATTTTGCCCTCAAACTGAAACGGCATGGTGACTATACCTACCGTAAGAACATCCATTTCTTTTGCTTGTTTGGCTATAACTGGTGCAGCTCCGGTACCTGTACCTCCTCCCATTCCTGCCGTAATGAAAATCATCTTGGTAGTGGTATCCAGCATTCTTTTTATTTCCTCCATACTTTCCAACGCTGCTTGTTCTCCTACCTCCGGGTTGGCACCTGCGCCCAAACCTTCGGTTAGAGATACACCTAGCTGAATCTTGTTAGGAACGGAACTGTTCTGTAATGCCTGTGCATCCGTATTGCAGATTACAAAATCGACCCCATTAATTCCTGCCTGGAACATGTGGTTAATGGCATTACTACCACCTCCTCCGACGCCAATAACTTTTATCACATTGCTTTGATTTTTGGGTAAATCAAAAGAGATATTTTCAAATTCAGTGTTCTTGTTCATGTTTTTTGTATTACTAATTATACGAGCTTATTATTTTGGTATATTCTATTCTGCGTTGTCTAAGAAATCCTTTAACTTTTCGGACCAGACGTCAAATACAGATTTTCTCTCCTTAACTGGTTGTTTTTCTGTAGTCCTCTCAGCAACTTCCTCCAGAACTAATTCTTCTTTTTCCTTGGAAGCATTCGAGAAAGACTTGGTATTATTTTCAATAGCATTCATTAGTAGTCCTACCGCGGTAGCATATAGAGGACTTGCAATTTCTGCATCCGAATCTCCCGCTAAATGCTCATTCGGATATCCAATCCTCGTATCCATTCCTGTTATATATTCAACAAGTTGTTTTAAGTGTTTGAGCTGACTTCCTCCTCCTGTTAGAACTATTCCTGCTATTAATTTTTTCTTCTGTTCTTCGTGCCCATAGTTTTTTATTTCTACGTAAACCTGTTCCACAATTTCTACAACTCTCGCATGAATTATTTTGGAAAGGTTCTTTAGTGTAATTTCCTTAGGCTCTCTACCCCTCAATCCAGGTATTGAGACTATTTCGTTGTCCTTATTTTCTCCTGGCCAAGCAGACCCAAATTTCATCTTTAGCAATTCTGCTTGTTTTTCTATAATGGAACAACCTTCTTTAATATCTTCTGTTATGACATTTCCTCCAAAAGGAATTACTGCCGTATGTCTTATTATACCATCTTTAAAAATGGCAAGATCCGTGGTACCACCCCCTATATCGATCAGTGCAACGCCTGCCTCCTTTTCTTCCTGGCTAAGAACCGCATCAGATGAAGCCAATGGCTCTAAAGTTATATTACCTAAATCCAGACCTGCACTTTTAATACAGCGCCCGATATTTTTTATAGAAGACACTTGCCCAACCACCACATGAAAATTAGCTTCCAGTCTTCCACCATACATCCCTATGGGTTGCTTTATCTCTGCCTGACCATCAACCTTATATTCCTGTGGTAACACATGAATAATCTCTTCTCCTGGAAGCATAACAAGCTTGTACACCTGATTGCACAGCTTATCCAAATCGTCTTCATTAATAACTTCTTCCGAATTTGCTCTTGTGATATAATCACTGTGCTGTAAACTTCTAATGTGCTGTCCTGCGATACCCACTACGACCGAGCCTATTTTTAATCCAGCATTTACTTCCGCTTGTTCAACAGCCTGCTGAATAGATTTGATAGTTTGGGTTATATTATTTACGACCCCCCTGTGTACACCTAAACTCTTCGACCTTCCAATACCCAGTACCTCAATCTTACCATATTCGTTCTCCCTTCCAATTATGGCCACAATTTTGGTGGTGCCAATGTCTAATCCAACCGAATAATTTGTTTGTTCCATACTATTTATATTTTGGTGCACACTACTTGATTATTAAATTCCAGACTAACTATATTATAATTTTCTAATGTCTCATCCTTTGCGGCTTTTGTATAAAAAGCCTTGAAATTGTTGAACTTTTGTTTCAAATCGGAAATATTACCGAGATTCACAACAAAGTTTTCCATTCGGAATTTCAATTGATAACTACCTTCCGCTTCAATATGAATCCCAATGACGTTTTTTCTTAAAAAATCATCTTCATTGATAAAATCCAAAATGACATAAGCATCTTCTAAAGTTTTACCGGTTATTTCGCCGGTGATGATAGGGACTCTTGCCGAATAATTTTTTGACAAAGGCATCCGCCTTCCCTCTTCATCCAGATAGAATTTTTGACCACTTTCAATACGACCAATTGGTTGTCTTTGACTAATTCTTGATACGAGTTCACCGTCTACAGTAAGATAAACCTGGGCGCTTTTTACCATATCATTAGCCTCTATGACCTTTTCTATAGTATTCAAAACTAATTTTTCTTTAGGCAGGTTTTTGAGGACCCCAAAATTTTGTATTAACAATTTATTAACCATAGAATTGGTTATAAAGAGATTGTTCTCGCCTTCAAATTGAATGGAAATTCCTTCCACTTTTCTAACCTTATTTCTTTGCCCTGAGAATGCATAAAGGCCTGTTATACAAATAATTAGAGCACCTAATTTTAAATAATTCCAATTAATTTTCATAAGCCAATTTGTTTGATAACTCCTTAATTTCCAAGCCAATATCTCCTGCGCCTAATGTGACCAATACTTCTGGATTCTGGCTCTTTATTTCATTAACTATTTCTTTCTTTTTTATTAATTTTTTGGATTTATTAGAAATTTTGTCCAATAGCCATTGCGAATCAATTCCGTCTATTGGTTCTTCTCTTGCAGGATAAATATCTAAAAGTAAAATGCTATTGAATCGTGCTAAACTTTCACCAAAAGCATCTCCGAAATCCCTTGTTCTGGAAAAAAGATGTGGTTGAAAAACGACCAGGCTCTTTTTATTCGGATGCATTTCTGAAATAGCATCAAATACGGCATCAATTTCGGTTGGATGGTGAGCATAGTCATCGATAAACACAAAATTTTCAGATTTTATTTGATAAGAAAACCTCCTTCGAACTCCCTTAAATGTAGCCAGAGCTGCAGCTAACTCTTTTGGTGAATTTCCAATCTGCAGGGCCATGGCAAATGCTGCCAATCCATTTAACAAATTATGCTGTCCTGGCTTATTAAAACTGACTTTTTCAACTACAATTTGTGGTGTTTTGATATCGAATAAGTAAGCTCCGTTCTCTACCTTCAAATTGTGGATACAGTAATCCGAGTCATCTTCTATCCCATAGGTAATTCCATCAAGAGGCAGCCCTTTTCTTATAAATAGTGCTCCATTTGGCTCCATTTTATTTACAAATTCCTTAAAGGCCTTCTGTAATTCTCCAGATGTCCCATAAATATCCAAATGATCGGAGTCCATTGAAGTAATACAGGCTATGTTAGGGCTCAACCGCAAAAAGGACCTGTCGTACTCATCTGCTTCTACCACGGAATAAGTTGTTCCGCTAAACCAGAAGTTACTATTAAAATCCTCCGAAATCCCCCCTAAAAATGCAGTCATCGGGGTGTTTGTTTCTTTTAATAAATGGGCCAAAATGCTTGAGGTGGTGGTTTTACCATGGGTTCCCGCAACTGCAAAGCAGAAAGTATCCTTTGTTACCAAGCCAAGAGTCTCCGACCTTTTTAGTACGTTATAGTTATTTTTGATAAAATAACGGAGTTGTTCCTGATTCTCAGGTACGGCTGGGGTATATACTACAAGCGTATCCTCCTTACTTTTAAATTTTTTTGGAATGGCGTCCTCATTAGCCTGATACGTAATGTGCATTCCAAGGTTCGCTAGCTCTTTTGTCAATGGAGTTGCCGTTCTATCGTATCCAGAGACCTCTTTCCCTATCAAATTAAAATATCGAGCCAAAGCAGACATACCAATCCCTCCTATACCTATAAAGAAAACTCTCTGTATGTCGCTTAGATTCATCTTTTTGTTTATACTAATTCAACAATTCGGTCCACTATATCGCTGGTAGCATTTGGTAAAGCCATCTTTTTTATGTTTTTACTGAGCTCCTCTCGTAATTCTTTATCCTCTTGCAAGCGAATGAAGGTGGTTTCAAACTCGGATTGCAATTCCTTCTCTGGAATCATTAATGCCGCATTTTGCTGTACAAGACGGTTGGCATTTTTAGTTTGATGGTCTTCAGCAACATTTGGCGAGGGTACGAATAATACAGGCTTACCTACAAGACATAGTTCAGAAACAGAACTGGCACCAGCTCTGGAGATAATAATATCTGCTGCTGAAAAGCTGTAATTCATATTATTTAAGAAGGCTTTTACTTTAATACTATCGGTCTCATATTGTTGGTAATCCTCCAAATAACGTTTCCCGCATTGCCAAATAAGCTGAACTTTTCTCTCCTTAAAAAAGTCCAGCGCATCCCGGATTAGTTCGTTTATTTTTAATGCCCCAAGACTTCCACCCAAAACCAACAGCGTAATCTTGTCCGTTGCTAGTTTAAATTCCTTTAGTGCTTCTATTCGATCAGGAAGGTCCGCTACCAAGTCTTGCCTTACCGGATTTCCTGTTTTGACCAGTTTTTGCTTGGGGAAAAATTCTTCCATATCGTCATAGGCAACACAAATGCAGGAGGCATTCTTAGCCAAAAGTTTGTTTGTAATTCCAGGGTATGAATTTTGTTCTTGCACGACACAAGGTATTCCCATATCGGAAGCAACTTTTAAGGTAGGGCCACTAGCAAAACCTCCAGTACCTATGACTGCATTTGGCTTAAATTTCTTCACTATGTTTCTCGCTACTAGCAAACTGCTAATTAGTTTAATTGGAAATAATAAATTCTTAATCGTCAGTCTTCTCTGAAATCCACTTATCCATAGTCCCTTAATTTTATATCCAGCCTGAGGCACCTTCTCCATTTCCATTTTATCTTTTGCCCCTACGAACAAAATTTCTGCTTCTGGAAACCGCTTCTTTAATTCATCTGCTATTGCAATTGCGGGATATATATGGCCGCCTGTTCCACCGCCCGACAATATGAATTTATAGCTGGCCACTTAGTACTTCTAAAGGGTTCATTTCATTTTCTTCTATCTTTTCTACTTCTGTTTTAGTAAATTTTCTACTGGCACTAATTACAATCCCTATGGCCAGACATGTCATCCAAATAGACGTTCCACCACTACTTATTAAGGGCAAGGTTTGTCCGGTCACTGGAAATAATTCGACCGCTACAGCCATATTAATGAAGGCCTGGAAAACAATAGGAAGTCCTACTCCAACAACTAACAATTTTCCAAAAACGGTTTCATTGCCGTTAGCCACCACTACGATCCGAAAGAGCAATAACAGATAAAAAAACATCAAAATAAAGCCTCCCAATAGACCGTATTCTTCAATTATTATGGCGTAGATAAAATCGGACGAGCTTTGAGGTAAGAAGTTTTTCATAACACTTTTACCTGCCCCATTCCCAACGATTCCTCCACTGGCAATAGCAATCTTTGCCTTTTCAATCTGATAATCTGCTTCTGTATCCGCCGGATCCCAAAAGCTCTCTACCCTATTTATCCAGGTGTCAACGCGGTTAGGGAATACATCTGGATAAGCCTTTACTAATAGAATAAATAAGGAAAGACAAACTATCCCAACACCAATAATCCCTGCCAAATATTTAATAGGATACCCTCCTAAAAAACAAAGTACAAGAACCATAAAGAAGAGGATAGCAGCAGTAGAAAAATTCGCAGGAAGTATTAAAACAACCACCGCAAATACTGGCAACCACAATGGAACCATACTTTCTTTAAACGAAATTGTTTTGTCTTTAATTTTGGAGAGATACCTTGCTATATAAACCAATAACACCACAGCCGCCAGGTTAGACGTTTGAAAGGTAATCCCCACAAGTGGCAATCTAATCCACCTACTGGCATTGGCACCATCTATCGTATTGCCTTGCGCCAAGGTATATACAAGTAGTACCAATACAACAGGCAAAGCAATTATAGAAAGACCTTTAAAAAAGTGTGTAGGAATCCTATGGATGCCATAAATAATTCCAAATCCCAATATCAAGAGCATCCCGTGCTTTAATAGATGACCCATTGTAGTACCATTCCCAACTACATATACAAGGTTACTGCTAGCGCTATAAACAGGTAAAAAAGAGAACAAAGCCAAAATGGCCACTATACCCCATATAGCTTTATCCCCTTTTATATTTTTTATTAGTCCTGGCATAACGTATTACAAGTTCTTTATGGCTTCTTTAAATTGATTACCTCTGTCTTCATAATTTTCAAACAAGTCAAAGCTGGCACATGCTGGAGACAGTAATACGGTATCGCCACGTTCCGCTATTTTATAGGCTACCTTAACGGCCTCAGACATAGCATATGTTTCAACAAATAATTCTACCACATTTTCAAATTCCTGTTTTAACTTTTCATTGTTTGCTCCAAGGCAAATAATTGCCTTAACTTTTTCACGGACCAGGGGCATTAATACCTTATAATCGTTCCCCTTATCCACACCTCCAACTATCCATACCGTTGGCGTATTCATACTATCTAAAGCATAATAGGTGGCATTGACATTAGTCGCCTTGGAATCATTTATATATAGTACATGATGAATTTTCAACACCTTTTCTAACCGGTGTTCCGCCCCCTGAAAGTTCTGAACACTGTTCCGGATACTCTCCTTTCTAATCCCTACTAGTTTAGCCACTGTGGCTGCCGCCATGGTATTTTTAATATTGTGTATTCCTTCCAATGACAAAGAGTCTGTTCTCATTTCTATTTGTTTGTTTTGTGTCTTTATAAATATATTTTCTTCTTCTATCCAAGCCCCTTCCTTTAAGGGTTCACGAACGGTATATGGCATTCTTTTCGAATAAACCGGAAACTTATTAAGGCCTTCCACTATGGTATCGTCTTCCTGATCATAGAGGAAATAATCAGAGGCATCCTGATTTTTTGTAATCAGAAATTTGGATGCTGCGTACTTGTCAAAAGAATATTCGTATCTATCTAAATGGTCGGGGGTAATATTGGTTATCACCGCTATATGTGGCTTAAAATCTACTATTCCATCTAGTTGAAAACTACTTATCTCTAAGACATAGTATTGGTGATGTTGCTCTGCCACCATTTTGGCGAAACTATCCCCTATATTACCGGCCATACCAACGTCCAATCCACCTTCTTTTAAAATATGATAAGTCAACATGGTTGTAGTTGTCTTCCCATTACTCCCTGTGATACCTATCAAAACTGCATCTGTAAACTTCGAGGCAAATTCAATCTCGGAGACTACCGGAATCCCTTTGGATAGTAATTTTTGGACTATGGGTACTTTTTCTGGAATACCCGGACTTTTCACTACCAAACTAGCCGTTAGAATTTCTTCTTCTGAATGCTTATTTTCTTCCCAGTTTATTTCAAAATTTCTAAGAACGTCTTTATACTTTTCTTTTATTTCTCCCTTGTCGGTTACAAAGACTTTATACCCTTTTTGCTTTCCTAATATTGCCGCTCCAACGCCACTTTCTCCTCCTCCAAGAACCACCAAATACTCCATCTATCGCACCTTCAAAGTCACAATAGTTATTATTGCCAATAGAATACCAATTATCCAAAAACGTGTGACAATCTTGCTCTCGTGATATCCTTTCTTTTGATAGTGATGGTGGAGTGGTGCCATAAGAAAAATCCTTTTCCCTTCTCCTTGTGTTTTCCTGGTATATTTAAAATAGCTCACCTGTAGCATTACCGATATGGACTCGGCAAAAAAGATTCCACACAACAGGGGTATCAACAATTCCTTTCTTACGATAATCGCAATTACCGCTATTACACCTCCTATGGTAAGACTTCCTGTATCGCCCATAAATACTTGCGCCGGATATGCGTTATACCAAAGAAACCCAACAAGCGCCCCAACAAAGGCTGCTATAAATACAACCAGTTCCCCAGCATTAGGAATGAAAAAAATATCCAAATACTCCGAAAAGATGATATTACCGGATACCCATGCAAAAATGCCCAGAGTCAGCACAATAATGGCCGAAGTTCCCGCAGCCAAACCATCAATTCCGTCTGTGAGATTAGCGCCATTTGACACCGCGGTAACTATAAAAATTACAATCGGAATAAATATTAGCCATGTGTAGTCTGTAGCGCTATCTCCCATCCACTCAATAAAATTGGCGTAATCCAGCTCATTGTTTTTAAAGAAGGGAACATTGGTTTTTGTGGATTTTACTTCCTGCCCTTCTACTTCAAGAACTTCGTATTCTTGTGTGATGGTCGTGCTCCGTTTCTCCTTCATGGTAACCTCGGGGTGAAAAAATAAGGTTGCCCCCACCATTAATCCGAGGACCACCTGTCCCATTACCTTAAACCGACCTTTAAGTCCTTGTTTATTTTTTTTAAATATTTTAATATAATCATCTATAAAACCGATGATTCCCATCCATATAGTAGTAACCAGTAATAGAAGAACATAAATATTGTCTAGTCTGGCAAAGAGGAGTACCGGAATTAGAGTAGACATAATGATAATCAGGCCACCCATGGTTGGGGTACCCGCCTTTTGCTGCTGTCCTTCTAAGCCCAAATCTCTGATGGTTTCTCCTATCTGTTTCTTTTGAAGGAAAAGAATAATATGCTTGCCATAAACAGTTGCTAGAATAAGCGAAAACAAAACCGCCATTGCCGCTCGAAAGGAGAGGAAACGAAAAAGCGTAGCCCCAGGGAACTGGTATTCATTTTCTAAAAATTCAAACAAATAATACAACATAAGCTATTCTGTTTTGGCCTACTTACTCAAATCGATTAAAACCTCCTTAACTATTTGAAAATCATCAAATTGATTTCTAACTCCATTTATTTCCTGATAGGCTTCATGCCCTTTTCCGGCCACGAGAACAATGTCGTTCTGATTGGCAAGCTGACAAGCAGTTTTAATTGCTTGCAGTCTGTTTTCAATGGACAGAATTTTTTTTGCATTTTGTACCTCTACACCTGCTTCCATTTCCTGGATAATACTGGAGGGGTTTTCCGTTCTCGGGTTATCCGATGTAAAAATGGCCTTTGAGCTATATTCTGAAGCGATATGACCCATAACCGGACGCTTAGACCTGTCACGATCACCACCACACCCCACTACGGTGATGACGTTTTCATTTCCAGTCCTCAATGTATTGATAGTATCAAGTACATTTTTTAGTGCATCCGGCGTATGGGCATAATCAACAATAGCCGTTATTTTTTTTGGCGATATAAAATATTGGAACCTCCCGTCCACATTCTCTAAATCGCTAATTATTCTAAGTATTTCGAATTGTTCTAGCCCTAACAGATCTGCAGCCGCATAGATCGCAAGAATATTATAGGCGTTAAAATCTCCAATTAGTCTGGTCCATAATTCGTTTTCACCGATCTTAAGAAGTTGACCACTAAACTGGTTTTCCAAAATCTGTGCTCTGTAATCTGCATAGGTTTTAAGGGCATAGGTAAACTTTCTTGCAGGGGTGTTCTGCAACATCACCAAACCATTTTTATCATCAATATTGGACAATGCAAAGGCATTTTTAGCTAAAGAATCAAAAAGAATTTTCTTGGTATCTCTGTATTCTGCAAAGGTCTTGTGGTAATCTAAATGATCATGGGAAAGATTGGTAAAAATAGCTCCCTCAAAATGCAATCCTTCAGTCCGTTTTTGGTGAATCCCATGAGAGCTTACTTCCATGAAACAAAACTCTACTCCTGCCTCATTCATAAGAGAGAGACACTTATTAATGGTCATTGCATCTGGAGTGGTGTGCGTAGCAGGAAGTTCTGTATCGTCAATCTTAATTTTTATCGTAGATAATAAGCCAACCTTATACCCAGCCTTCTTAAACAGCTGATAGAGTAAGCTACTAACCGTGGTTTTACCATTTGTTCCAGTTACTCCAATTAATTTTAGGTTTTTAGAAGGAACCCCAAAATAATTGGAAGCCATTATAGCTAAGGCCTGGTTCGCATTGGGAACAGAGATATAGCATATGCCATCCCTGATATCGGATGGTATCTCTTCACATACTACAGCTCTCGCCCCTTGATCTAGTGCCTTGCTAATATATTTGTGACCATCTGTTATGGTACCTCTAATCGCCACAAAAACATCCCCATCTTTTACTTCTCTCGAATCAAAAGTTATGGTACGGATTGTCGTTGCGGTAGACCCAGTTACTGCCTGCAGACTCACCCCGTAAAGAATGTCTTTTAGTGGTTTCATGACAGCTCCAGAATTATTTTAGTACCCTTTTTAATTTGTGTGCCATGGGAAACGGACTGCCTTTTTACCTTTCCATTACCTCTTA